>JAAVAF010000017.1 GCA_014804225.1 Lachnospiraceae bacterium | reverse complement strand
ATGGTAGCAACAATGCTTACAGGATGCGGCAGCAGCAATGACACACAGACACCTTCAGCAGATACACAGACGCCGGCAGCGGACACACAGACACCGGCGGCAGATACACAGACACCAGATGCATCAGCGTCGGGCAGCGGAAAGGTTTATTATCTGAACTTTAAGCCCGAGGCAGCACAGCAGTGGGAAGCACTTGCGGCAAAGTATACAGAAGAAACAGGTGTACCGGTTTCCGTTCAGACAGCGGCTTCGGGTACATACGAGTCGACATTAAAGTCTGAGATTGCTAAAACAGAAGCACCGACACTTTTCCAAGTAAACGGACCGGTTGGTCTGGCCACATGGAAGGATTACTGCTATGACCTTTCGGGCTCAGATGTTTACGGACAGTTAAAGAGCGATGATTTTGCACTGAAGGACGGCAATGAGGTAAAGGGTATCGCATACGTTGTGGAAACATATGGTATCATCTACAATGCGGATATCTTAAATGATTATTTCACAAAAGATTATGCGGTTGTAAGCAGTGTTGACGAGATTAATTCGTTTGATAACTTAAAGGCAGTTGCGGACAGCATTCAGGCGAACGCTTCCGACCTTGGCGTTAAGGGCGCTTTCACATCGGCAGGTATGGACTCAAGTTCTGACTGGAGATTTAAGACACATCTTGCAAACCTTCCGATCTACTATGAGTATCAGGCAGACGGCATCGGTTCGACAGATGCAATTAAGGGAACGTATTTAGACAACTACAAGAATATATGGGATTTATACATCACAGACTCCGTATGTGCACCGACACTTCTCTCAAGCAAGACCGGTGAGGACGCAACGGCAGAGTTCGCACTCGGTGAAGCAGTATTCTATCAGAACGGTACATGGGCGTACACGGATTTGAGCGACAACGGTATGGACGATGACTCTCTTGGAATGCTTCCAATCTACATTGGAGGTCCGGGCGAGGAAAATCAGGGACTTTGCACAGGCAGTGAGAACTACTGGTGTGTAAACAAGAATGCTTCTGAGGAAGATATTCAGGCAACGCTTGATTTTATGAACTGGATTGTAACATCAGACGCGGGCTGTACAGCGCTTACAGAGGAAATGGGATTTGTTTGTCCGTTTGAGGCATTTGACAACTATCCGGCAAGCAATCCGCTTGTAAATATCGCAAATGATTATGTTTCCGCAGGAAATACTTCCGTTGCATGGACCTTTACAACAATGCCTTCTGAAACATGGAAGGACAATGTAGGAAGCGCACTTTTGGAGTATGCACAGGGCACAGGCGAATGGTCGGCAGTAGAAACAGCATTCGTTGACGGATGGGCAGAAGAGTATAACGCAGCTAACAACTAAATCCCTATGGGAATAACAGGATATTAAGGGACTACAAAGGCAGGTGCATCGTGCGGTAACGACTGCACCTGCTTTTTGCAAAAGAAAACAAAAATTTTTAAAATTTTGAGAGAGGTCAAGGCTTATGGACAAAGCAATTAAAAGATATTTCCCGATATTTGCACTGCCGACGCTTGCAGCGTTTACAATCGGCTTTATCCTTCCGTTTGTGTTGGGCGTGTATTTATCGTTCTGTGAATTTACCACAGTAACAGACGCAAAATTTGTAGGATTTAAAAACTATATCAGGATTTGGGGTGATTCGACCTTTACCCATTCGCTTTGGTATACGGCATTGTTTACCATTGTATCCGTTCTGGCGATCAATATCCTTGCCTTTGCAGTTGCGATGCTTTTGACAAAGGGAATCAAGGGAACCAATATTTTCAGAACCGTATTTTTCATGCCAAACTTAATTGGCGGTATTATTTTAGGTTATATCTGGCAGCTGATTTTAAACGGACTTTTAGCAAACCTTGAGCGTACGCTTACCTACAATTCAGCTTACGGCTTCTGGGGACTTGTGATTTTGATGTGCTGGCAGCAGGTAGGTTATATGATGATCATCTATATTGCGGGCATTCAGAATATTCCCGGCGATTTGATTGAGGCAGCCAAGATTGACGGCGCAAACAACAGACAATTGCTGCGTCATGTCACGCTGCCGATGGTGATGCCGTCCATCACGATCTGTTCTTTCCTGACACTGACCAACTCGTTCAAGCTCTTTGATCAGAACCTAGCATTGACCGCAGGTGAACCTTCCAATAAATCGGAGATGCTCGCGCTCAATATTTACAACACGTTCTACGGCAGAAACGGCTGGGAGGGCGTTGGTCAGGCAAAGGCAGTGATCTTCTTTATTCTAGTAGCAGTCATTGCGGTCGTACAGCTTAGAGCGACCAGAGATAAGGAGGTGCAGGCATAATGTCAAATGTAAGAAAAGCAAAGCACGGCGGACTTTTGACAGCAATTTTTGCGGTAATATCACTTGTCTATGTCATGCCGATCATCATTGTATTGTACAATTCCTTTAAAAAGAAAATATTTATCAGCAACAGACCATTTGCACTGCCTGACGAAAAATCGTTTGTCGGTTTTGAGAACTATATCAGCGGTATCGAAAAGATACAGCTTCCGCAGGCGTTTGGCTATTCGCTCTTTATCACGGTTTGCTCTGTGTTTGTGATTATCCTTTGTACTTCAATGTGCGCGTGGTATATCACCAGAGTGAAAAATAAATTTACCTCGGGAATGTATATGCTTTTTGCATTTTCGATGATTGTACCGTTCCAGATGGTCATGTTTACATTGTCGAAAATTGCAGATATGTTGCATTTAGGCAATCCAATTGGTATAATAATTGTATATCTTGGCTTTGGCGCGGGACTTGCAGTGTTTATGTTCTGCGGCTTTGTAAAGTCGATACCGCTTGAAATCGAGGAGGCAGCGATGATTGACGGCTGTACGCCGCTTCAGACCTATTTTAAGATTGTATTTCCGGTAATGAAGCCGACTGCAATCTCCGTCGCAATTTTGGAAGCAATGTGGGTGTGGAACGATTACCTTCTGCCTTACCTTGTGCTCGATATTCGCAAATACAAGACGATTCCGATTGCAATACAGTATCTCAAAGGCGGATATGGCGCGATCGACATGGGCGCTATGATGGCGATGATCGTACTTGCGATTATTCCGATTATTGTATTCTATATTGCCTGCCAGAAATACATTATTGAAGGTGTGGTAGCGGGAGCGGTAAAAGGCTAAAAAACATCAAGAAAGGGATATCAAAATGAGAAGATGTGGCGTATTGATGCCGGTATCGAGTATTCCGTCGCGGTTCGGCATCGGAGGATTTTCGAAGGAGGCATATGATTTTGTGGACTTTTTGGCGAAGTCCGGACAGTCGCTTTGGCAGATTTTGCCGCTTGGTCCTACCGGTTATGGGGATTCGCCGTATCAATCCTTTTCAACCTTTGCGGGCAGCCCGTATTATATCTGTCTTGACAGGCTGATTGACGAGGGACTGCTGACCGAAAAAGAATGTATGGCAGTTGACTTTGGGGATGACGCGAAGAAGGTCAATTACGAAAAGATTTATAATACAAGATTCACGTTGTTAAAGAAGGCATTTGAACGTTCCCATATCAGTGAGAATGCAGATTATCAGAAGTTTGTGGAAGAAAACAAGCTGTGGCTGAAAGATTATGCTATGTATATGGCAATCAAGGACTCGCTTGGCGGTATTTCGTGGATTGAGTGGGATGAGGGACTTCGACTCAGAAAGCCAAAGATTATGGCGGAATACGAAAAGAAACTGGCAGACGAGATTGCATGTTACTGTTATCAGCAGTATCTTTTCGCTGCGCAATGGCTGGAACTGAAAACATACGCAAACAAAAAAGGAATCCAAATTGTTGGTGATATCCCGATTTATGTGGCATTTGACAGCGCCGATACATGGGCAAACCCGGAGCTTTTTCAACTGGACGGGAAAAATGTTCCGATTGCTGTGGCGGGATGTCCGCCCGACGCGTTTTCGGCAACGGGGCAGCTTTGGGGAAACCCTTTATACCGATGGGATTACCATGAAAAGACGAATTTTGCATGGTGGCTTAGACGATTGGAATATTGTTTTCAAATTTATGATGTGGTGCGCATTGACCATTTCAGAGGTTTTGACGAATATTGGTCTGTGCCTTACGGCGATAAGACCGCACAAAACGGTGTGTGGAAGAAAGGACCGGGGTACAAGCTGTTTGAGGCTGTAAAAAAGACGCTTGGAAACCGTGCTGTCATTGCGGAGGACTTGGGATTTTTGACGCCGAGCGTGTTAAAGCTTGTGAAAAAAACAAAATATCCCGGCATGAAGGTGCTGCAGTTTGCATTTGACTCAAGAGAGGAAAGCGACTATCTTCCTTATAATTATCCGAATAACTGTGTGGTGTATACGGGAACGCATGACAACGATACTGTAAATGGCTGGATTACGAGTCTGAACAGGAATGATTTGGCGTTTGCGAAGAAGTATCTGGGCGTCAAAAGAAATGCCGCAATCTGTGACAGTTTGATTCGCGCTGCGCTTGGGTGTGTGGCGGATACGGCAATCATTCCCATACAGGATTATCTGGAGCTTGGCGGCGAGGCGCGCATCAATACACCGTCCACATTGGGCGGAAACTGGGAGTGGAGAATGACAGAAGGTGCGTGCACGGAAAAACTCTCAAAACATATGTTGGAGCTTGCGCGGCTTTACGGCAGGACAAAAAGACATTGAGGAAGTGGAGTGATAGAGTGTTTGAACCGACAATTAAAGACATCGCAAAAATATGCGGAGTAGGTGTCAGTACGGTATCGCGGGCAATCAATAATCACCCCGACATTAATCCGGCTACAAAGGAAAAAATACTGGACACGATTAAGGAGTACGGCTATATTCCAAACGATAGCGCGCGAAATCTGAAACGGTCCGATGCAAGAGCGATTGCAGTGCTGGTCAAGGGTATTGCAAACCCATTCTTTACCAATATGATCGCGATCATTGAACAGGAATGCAAGAAAAAGGGCTATGCGATGGAGCTTTCCCATATTGAGTTTGATGAGGACGAGGTAGATGTTGCACAAAAAGTAGTGAAAGAAAAACGACTTCGTGGTATCATATTTCTTGGAGGATATTTTTCGCGTTCGGAGGAGAAGCTCAAAAAGCTGAATGTGCCGTTTGTATTTAGTACAGCCGGTGGGATTCCGGAAAATATATCAAAAGACTCGTACTCCAATATTGGCGTGGACGACCGCATGGAAAGCGAAAAAATGGTGGATTATCTGATTGGTCTTGGGCATCAAAAGATTGCGATCATTGCGGCGGAAGCGTATGAGGAGTGCATCGGAAGACTGCGCCTTGAGGGGTATTTTGACGCACTTAGAAAAAACGGCATTGCGGTTGACGAGCATCTGATTTTTGATACGGACGAGGAGATCAATCACTTTTCCATGGAGAACGGTTACGCTACGACAAAACGCTTAATTGAGAGCGGTGAAAAATTCAGTGCGGTTTATGCGGTATCGGATACGCTTGCAATCGGTGCGTGCAGGGCGTTGCATGAGGCGGGATATCAGATTCCCGAAGATGTTTCGGTTGCGGGTTACGATGGGATTGATATCGGAAACTACATGACTCCCCGTCTTACCACAATGCGTCAGCCTGTGGAGGACATGGCAAAGGCAACGATTAAGCTTTTGTTTGCGATTATATCGGGACAGAAGGAGCATCAGCATATGGTATATGAAGCAAAGCTTATAGAGAGAGAGTCAACAGGGGGGATTGCGAATTGAACAGAAGTCAAAACAATAAGATACGGAGAATAAGTGTGAGCATACTTGCCGCGATGGCGGCAGTATGCCTTTTTGGCTGTGGGGATAAAACAGGAAACAAGAATTTAGAGGCGGGAATGGAGCTTGTCGAACAGTATGACTTTCAGGGTGCACTTGAATGCTTTGACCTTGCAAGATTAAACAATGAGGATTTGCAGCTTGCAAGCAGAGGAGAAGGGATTGCCTATATGGGACTTGGTGATTATGCAAAGGCGGAGAGTGCTTTTTTGGAATCCATACAAAACGCCGGTAATAAGCTTACGGAGTTGGAATACGATACCAACTATTATCTTGCATCTGCCTATCTGAAACAGGGGAAATATGAGGAGGCAAAGACGATTTATTCGGCGATTATCGCGCTCAAAAATAAGGAGATTGATGCCTATTATCTCAGGGCGTGTATACTTTTAAAGCAAAACAACTATGAGGAGGCGCTTGCTGATTTTGAGAAAGCGTTTTCCCTTGATTCCGATAATCTTGTGCTTGTGACGGACGCCTATGTGGAGATGGAGGCAGCAGGCTTTGGCGAGGAGGGAAAGACATACCTTTCTACGTTTTTGGAGAAAAACGATAAAGGTCTTTCTGATTCCGAGAAGGGGACAATCTATTATTATCTGGAGGATTATCAGAATGCGCGCATCTATCTTGACGGCGCAGTAAACGGTAACGATGCGGGAAAATCTTTGCTTCTCGGGCATACCTATGAGAAGCTCGGTGACATGAATTATGCGACGAGTGTGTACCAGACGTATCTTGATTCCAATATGCCGGACGCCGCGATTTACAACAGCCTTGGTATGTGTTTTATGAAACAGGAAAAGTATGAGGAAGCGCTTTCGGCTTTTCAGGCGGGGATTGACATTGGCGAAACGCCCTATATTCAAGAGCTTAAATACAATATAATTGTGGCAGACGAATATCTTGGGAATTTCTCTGAGGCGAAGAAACGGATGGAGGAATATCTTGAAATTTACCCGGATGATGCGAAGGCAAGTCGTGAGTACGAGTTTTTGCAGACACGCTAAAGGAAAAGGGAAACATTAAAATGACATGAATGTCATAAAAACACAAGATATTGTATTTATATAGAAAAGAACACATGATATTTAGTAGTGTTCGATTGACAGGAACTCTCTTGTCTGATATTATGTAACCATAATCGCTTTGCGATTATGGTTTATTTATGCCTATTTATTGCCTATGCGAGTGCAACTGCTACGCTATGGCATGGCGGTTAAGCCGAGGGAAGGAGAGTATACATGTTTAGGGTTATCAAAAGAGACGGCAGTGAAACGAATTTTGTGCTGGGAAAGATTGGCGGGGCGATGGTCAAGGCATTTGACGCAACACAAATGCAGTACGATAAGGACATCGTGGACTTGTTGACACTCAGAGTCACTGCAGATATGCAAGAGAAAATTAACGCGGAAAAAATCTGTGTGGAGGACATTCAGGACAGCGTAGAAAAGGTTTTGGAGCAGTCTGGCTATACCGAAACCGCGAAGGCATTTATTCTGTATCGGAAACAACGGGAAAAAATGCGCAATATGAAGTCCACCATTCTTGATTATAAAGAGGTGGTAAATAGCTACGTCAAAGTAGAAGACTGGCGCGTGAAGGAAAATTCGACCGTCACCTATTCGGTGGGTGGTTTGATCTTATCAAACTCTGGAGCCGTAACGGCAAATTACTGGCTTTCTGAAATCTATGACGAGGAAATCGCACAGGCACACAGAAATGCCGATATCCATATTCATGACTTATCCATGCTCACGGGTTATTGTGCCGGCTGGTCTTTAAAGCAGTTAATTAAAGAAGGACTTGGCGGTATTCCCGGAAAAATCACATCAGCGCCCGCAAAACATCTGTCAGTGCTCTGCAATCAGATGGTCAATTTCCTTGGCATCATGCAGAATGAATGGGCAGGAGCGCAGGCATTTTCTTCTTTTGATACCTATCTTGCACCGTTTGTAAAGGTGGATAAACTCTCCTATAAAGAAGTAAAAAAATGTATTGAAGCATTTATCTATGGAGTGAATACACCAAGCCGCTGGGGGACACAGGCGCCTTTTAGCAACATTACACTCGACTGGACCGTTCCGAATGATTTGGCGGAGCTTCCGGCGATTGTCGGCGGTGAGGAAATGGATTTTTGCTATAAGGACTGCAAGCGTGAGATGGATATGATTAATAAGGCGTTTATCGAAACCATGATCGAGGGTGACGCAAACGGCAGAGGTTTTCAGTATCCCATCCCGACTTATTCGATAACACGTGATTTTGATTGGTCGGACACAGAAAACAACCGACTGTTATTTGAAATGACCGCGAAGTACGGAACCCCGTATTTTTCAAACTATATCAATTCTGACATGGAACCGTCCGATGTGCGCAGTATGTGTTGTCGGCTTCGCCTTGATTTGAGGGAACTTCGTAAAAAAACGGGTGGTTTCTTTGGCTCGGGCGAGAGCACGGGAAGCGTGGGCGTTGTTACAATTAATCTTCCGCGGATTGCGTATCTTGCAGCGGACAAGGAGGACTTTTACAGACGTCTTGACAGAATGATGGATTTATCTGCACGTTCTTTAAAAGTGAAACGAAATGTTATTGCAAAGCTTTTGGAAGAAGGCTTGTATCCATATACAAAACGATATCTCGGCAGTTTTGAGAATCATTTCTCGACAATCGGCGTGATCGGCATGAACGAGGCAGGATTGAACGCAAAGTGGCTGAAACAGGATTTGTCGCATAAGGAGGCACAGGACTTCGCAAAAGAGGTGCTCAATCATATGCGCGAGCGTTTGTCCGATTATCAGGAGCAGTACGGCGATTTATATAATCTTGAAGCGACGCCCGCCGAGAGTACGACATATCGGCTTGCAAAGCATGACAAGGAAAAATATGCGGATATTATTACGGCGGGACATGAGGGAGATACACCTTACTATACCAATTCTTCGCATCTTCCAGTTGACTACACGACAGATATTTTTGATGCGCTTGACATACAGGACGAACTGCAAACGCTCTATACATCAGGCACTGTTTTTCATGCCTTTTTAGGAGAAAAGCTGCCGGATTGGAAAGCAGCGGCAGAGCTTGTAAAAACGATTGCGGAGAATTATAAGCTTCCTTATTATACGATGTCGCCGACATATTCGATTTGTCAGGAGCACGGTTATCTTAGTGGAGAACAGAAACGTTGTCCAAAATGCGGCAGAGTGACGGAAATTTACAGTCGTATTACAGGTTACTACCGTCCTGTACAAAACTGGAACGATGGAAAGCTTCAGGAATATGCAAACCGCACGGAATACAGAATGGGTAGCAAAATAAGTGCAGCACCCGAAAAAAAGACGGAAAGCCGAAACGGTGCAAAGAAAGCTGCAGTGCGTGAAAGTGCGGCTATGGAGCGTGCAACGGAGCGAAATGACAGAAATAAGAAAATGCTTTTTACGACGAAAACGTGTCCAAACTGTACCCTTGCAAAGCAATATTTGAAGGATGTTGACTATACGGTGATTGATGCGGAGGACAACTATGACCTTGCGGTTCGCTATGGTGTGATGCAGGCGCCTACATTAGTGATTGTGTCAGGGCAGTCTGAGCAGAAGTATGTCAATGCTTCTAATATTAGGCGTTATGCAGAGTTTTTAAATACAAGTGTATAAGAGTATAAATAAATAACACTAGATATTATAACGATAGGGGAACCCGATTCGCAGGTAATACAAGACTGGAGGCTTATGAATGATAGATCAGTTAATTAAAATGATAAAAAGTACAGGTGCGCCGATTGTTGTAGGACTGGATCCGATGATGAAGTTTGTACCGGAGCATATCAAAAAGGCGGCTTTTGCAGAAAAAGGCGAGACGCTTGAGGGTGCTGCGGAGGCAATATGGCTTTATAATAAAGAAATTATTGATAAAATCTATGACTTGATTCCGGCAGTAAAGCCGCAGATTGCAATGTATGAGCAGTTTGGCATTCCGGGACTTGTGACGTTTCAAAAGACTGTTCAGTATTGTAAGGAAAAAGGACTTATCGTGATTGGTGATATCAAGCGTGGCGATATTGGTTCCACGTCGACAGCTTATGCGACGGCACATCTTGGCAAGGTTCAGGTTGGAAGCAATTTATGTGCCGGATTTGATGAGGATTTTGTGACGGTTAATCCGTATCTTGGAACGGACGGTGTACAACCGTTTATTGATGTCTGCAAGGAAGAAAAGAAAGGGTTGTTTATCTTGGTAAAGACTTCTAATCCAAGCAGCGGGGAATTTCAGGACAGGCTGATAGATGGCAAACCGCTCTATGAGCATGTAGGTGAACAGGTAGCCGCGTGGGGAGAGCAGATGATCGGCGTAAACGGTTACAGTTATGTGGGAGCCGTTGTAGGTGCGACGTATCCCGAACAGGGAAGGATTTTGCGAAAGGTGATGCCCAAGTCGTTTATTCTGGTGCCGGGTTACGGTGCACAGGGTGCGTCCGGCAAGGATTTGGTGCACTTTTTTGATGAGAATGGTTTGGGCGCGATTGTGAATTCTTCAAGAGGAATCATCGCGGCTTATCAGAATGAGAAATATAAATCGTTTGGTGCAGAGAACTTCGCAGACGCCTCAAGACAGGCAGTTATCGACATGATCGAGGATATTAACAGCGCATTTGAAGATGCGGGGAAATAAAAAACAGCGTCGCCGGACAGCGGCGCTGTTTTCACTGTGCAGGAAATTGCGACAGCATAAACTATTTAAACAAAAAGCGTAGCTTTTTGCAAGATGAGTGCGCAACGTATGTATACGTATGCACTCATCTTGTTCATGCTTTGTTAATTGAAAATTCATTGAATTTACATATTGAATCTGTTACAATACATAATAGTGTGTGTAATTATGCACGTTAAGAGAATGAAGATTATAATGATTGGAGCCGAAGATGAGTATTGTAGAAAAAGTATTTGGTACACACAGTGACCGAGAGCTTAGAAGAATAGAACCTATTGTAAAAAAGATCGAGAGCTATCGTGAGGCGATGGGAAAGCTTACCGATGAGGAGCTTCGGGCAAAAACTGCGGAATTTAAAAAGCGAGTGTCTGAGGGAACAAGTCTTGATGCGCTTCTTCCCGAGGCATATGCGGTTGTTCGCGAAGGTGCGAAGCGTGTGCTTAGTCAGGAGCATTACAGGGTACAGTTAATCGGTGGTATTATCCTGCATCAGGGACGTATCGCAGAGATGAGAACCGGTGAAGGTAAAACACAGACAGCGCTTTTGCCTGCATATCTGAATGCACTGGAAGGAAAAGGCGTGCACGTTGTCACAGTCAATGACTATCTTGCAAAGCGAGATGCCGAGTGGATGGGACAAGTGCATGAATTTTTGGGATTAAAAGTCGGCGTTGTATTAAATGATATGAAGCCTGAGGAAAGACGGGAGGCATATGCCTGCGATATCACATATGTTACCAACAATGAATTGGGTTTTGATTATCTGCGTGATAACATGGTCATTTATAAGGAGCAGCTTGTTTTGCGCGATTTGCACTATGCAATTATCGACGAGGTGGACTCCGTTTTGATTGATGAGGCGAGAACGCCGCTGATTATATCAGGACAAAGCAGCAAGTCGACAAAGCTTTATGAAGTATGCGATATTCTGGCGAGACAGTTAAAGCGCGGTGAGGATATTCCCGAGATGACGAAAATGGACTTTGTCATGGGCGTTGAGCAGGAGGAAACGGGAGATTTTATCGTAAATGAGAAGGATAAGGTTGTAAACCTCACGGCAGCAGGTGTGGAACGGGTTGAGAAATTCTTCCAGATTGAGAACCTTGCAGATCCTGAAAACCTTGAAATACAGCACAATATTATTCTTGCGCTCAGAGCGCACAATTTGATGTTCCGCGATCAGGACTATGTTGTGAAGGACGATCAGGTCTTGATTGTCGACGAGTTTACCGGTCGTATTATGCCCGGACGCCGTTATTCCGACGGACTGCATCAGGCGATTGAGGCGAAGGAACACGTAAAAGTGAAACGTGAAAGCAAGACGCTTGCGACCATCACGTTCCAGAATTTCTTTAATAAATTTGAGAAAAAATGCGGTATGACAGGTACCGCGCAGACTGAGGAAAAAGAGTTTCGTGATATCTACGGAATGGACGTTGTCGTTGTTCCGACGAACCGCCCCGTTATTCGAAAAGATCAACAGGACAGTGTATACAAGACGAGAAAAGAGAAGCTACACGCGATTGTAGATGCGGTTGAGGCGGCGCATGAAACGGGTCAGCCGGTGCTTGTCGGTACGATTACGATTGATGCGAGTGAGGAGCTTAGCAAACTGTTTACAAAGCGCGGAATACAGCACAAGGTGCTGAATGCGAAGTTCCACGAGCTTGAGGCGGAAATTGTCGCAGATGCAGGTCAGCATGGTGCTGTTACGATTGCCACCAACATGGCAGGACGTGGTACCGATATCAAGCTTGACGAAGAGGCAAGAGCAGCGGGAGGACTTCTGATTGTTGGTACTGAGCGTCATGAGTCAAGGCGTATTGACAATCAGCTGCGCGGACGTTCCGGACGACAAGGTGACCCGGGTATGTCCAGATTTTATATTTCGCTGGAAGATGAACTGATGCGTTTGTTTGGTTCGGAACGTCTAATCAATATGTTTAATGCACTCGGTATTCCTGAGGGACAGGAAATCGAGCACAAAATGCTCACAAGCGCGATTGAGAATGCGCAGAAAAAGATCGAGAGCAATAACTTTGGAATTCGAAAGAATCTCCTTGAGTACGATCAGGTTATGAACGAACAGAGAGAGATTATCTACGAAGAGCGCCGCCGTGTATTAAACGGCGAGAGCATGAGAGATGTTATTTATAAGATGATTACGGACATCGTTGAGAGTTCTGTGGATACGGCAATTAATGATGATATGGATCCGGAGGATTGGGATTTGAAGGAATTAAACACCCTTTTACTTCCGATTATACCGCTCCAGCCTGTCACACTGAATAGAATTACAAAGAAAACAAAGAACGGCGTAAAGCACCAGCTCAAAGAAGAGGCAGTCAAGCTTTATGAGAGCAAGGAGGCAGAGTTCCCCGAACCGGAGAATATCCGTGAGATTGAGCGTGTGATTTTGTTAAAAGTCATTGACCGCAAATGGATGGATCATATTGATGATATGGACCAGCTCCGTCAAGGTGTGGGATTACAGGCATACGGTCAGAAGAATCCGCTGGTAGAGTATAAAATGAGCGGATACGATATGTTTGACGCCATGATTGCAAGCATGAAACAGGAAACAGTGCGCTTACTGCTCCATGTCAAGGTTGAGCAGAAGGTAGAGCGTGAGGAGGTCGCAAAGGTTACTGGAACAAACAAGGACGATACATTGCAAAAGGGCCCGAAGATGCGAGCAGAGGCGAAGGTATACCCGAACGATCCCTGTCCATGTGGAAGCGGCAAAAAATATAAGATGTGCTGCGGCAGAAAGAGTTAAAAGTAGTTCTAAAGACTTTGCGTCATTGGACGCAAAGCCAAGAACTACTAAGTTTAACTCTGAAAGAACGCAAAGCGTTCTTTGAAAAATCCGAAGGATTATATAGACAAAAGGTGGTGAATGCTATGGTAGAACTCGACCAGATGAAACAAGAGTTACAGACATACGAAAGTCCCTTAGCGGAAGTGAGGGATTCACTTTGACCTTGCAAGCAAGGAAAGGCGAATAGAAGAGTTGGAGCGTGAGATGGAGGCGCCCGGTTTCTGGGATGATCCTGACCGCTCGAACAAACAGATGAAGGAGTTAAAACAGCTAAAAGACACGGTAGAAGAGTGTAATGGGTTAAGGACACAGTATGAAGATATTGAAACGCTGATTGAAATAGCATACGAGACGGAAGATGCCGAGATGGCAGCGGAAATCAGAGAAGAGCTTGATAATTTTATAACAATCTTTGAAGCACTTCGTATTCGTACCCTTTTGTCAGAAGAGTATGACAAATGTAATGCGATTTTGAAATTAAATGCAGGTGCAGGCGGTACAGAAAGCTGTGATTGGGCGGGAATGCTCTATCGAATGTATACAAGATGGGCAGAGCGCAAAGGCTTTTCGATTGATGTGCTGGATTTCCTTGACGGAGACGAGGCAGGAATTAAGTCAATTACGTTTCAGGTAAACGGTGAGAATGCCTATGGTTACTTAAAGTCGGAGAAAGGCGTGCACAGGCTTGTGCGAATATCGCCGTTTAACGCGCAGGGAAAGCGTCAGACATCGTTTGTGTCGCTTGATGTGATGCCGGATATTGAGGAAGATTTAGACGTGGAAATCAATGAAGATGACCTTCGGATTGATACCTACCGAAGCAGCGGCGCAGGTGGTCAGCATATCAACAAAACCTCGTCGGCAATTCGTATTACGCATATCCCAACAGGAACTGTTGTTCAGTGTCAGAATGAACGTTCCCAGTTCCAAAATAAGGATAAGGCGATGCAGATGTTAAAGGCAAAGCTGTTTTTGCTCAAACAGGAAGCAAATGCGGAAAAGCTTTCGGATATTCGAGGAGAAGTGAAGGATATCGGCTGGGGAAATCAGATCCGCTCCTATGTAATGCAGCCGTATACGATGGTAAAAGATCACAGAACGAATTTTGAGTCGGGAAATGTGGACGCAGTGATGGACGGCAGTTTGGACGGCTTTATTAATGCATTTTTGAAGTGGCGAAGCAGTGAGGCTGCACAGAAGGAGTAACTGATGAAGAGAACGTGTAAGCAGTGTGGCAAAGAATTTGAGTTGTCAGAAAGTGAAGTCAGTTTTTATAAAAGTAAAGGTCTGGAACTTCCGAAACGCTGTAAATCCTGTCGGGAAAAGAACAAAGGATATAGTAATTCAACAGGACAGCAGCAAAAATCCGTAAAAACACGCAGCGGTACAGGCGGCGTATCGTGGAACGGCAATAACAATGATAACAAACAAAACAGAAATGATAAGAGTTACGTTGTAGTTGCAGCTGTAGCGGTATTGTTACTTCTGATTGTTTTTGGCATGAAAAGTATCCTTACGGTTCCTTCTGAAAGGATAGCGGCAAATGAAGATGTTGTTTCATCTACGATACAGCTAAAACAAGAAACACCGGATGAAGCATTAAAGGAAACACCGGTCGAGACATTAAGAGCTGTGGAAAGTGAGCCGCAGCAGGCAGAGCGTAAAGACGAGGAACCGTTAAAAGAACCGCTTCCACAGCAGCCGGATGTTCAGACACAGCAGGAACCGCAAAAGGAACCGCTAACGGAAATTACTCCGGTTGAGATTGCCACAACAATAGAAGTCGTACCGGAAACACCGAATGTAGCGTATTCTTTCAGGAAGCCGGAGTATCTTACCGAGCATTTCCAAAAGCACGGAGCAGAGTTTCCATATGCGACGGAAGAGGAATATCTTCTCGGTGCAAACAATGTCATTCAAAATCCGAACGCCTTTCACAAGCTTGAGGCGGAGGATGGAGACGATGTTTATTATGTGGAGAGTACAAGGGAATTTGTGATTGTTTCCACAGATGGTTATATTCGAACGTATTTTACAGCAGATCTTGATTATTATAACAGGCAGTAAGAAAGTAGAAAACAAAAATAAGAAAGTCGGACACTTATGAAAATCGTAAGTATCCGGCTTTTTATGTTGCGTTTACAGCATCGAAGCGCGAAGCTCCTCTCCGCTTTTGGCACTAAGATATGCGGGGGCAATATCAAATACGGTCTTGCATCCGCTTTGTCCTTCTTGTGCAAGGCGGTGCGCTGCTCTTGCGTATGCAACAAGGACACTTGCAGTAAACTCGGGGTTGGAATCAAGCTTTAAGCTGTATTCAATCAAATGCTTATTTTCTTTATTCCAACCAGTCACACCGCTTCTAAGAACAAATCCGCCGTGAGGAATGCCGCTGTGGTTTGTAAGCAGCTCCTCCTCGCTAATAAAGTGAACGGTGGTGTCATAGTCAGCGAAGTAGTTTGGCATATTTTTGATTTCCTGTTCAATCTTTGCAGCGTCTGCACCTTCCTCCAAAACGACAAAACATTCTCTTGTATGCTTCTCGCGTGTCGTAAGCTCGGGATTGCTGCCGGAGCGAACTGCCTCAAGTGCGCTGTTAACGGGAATGGTGTACTGCTTGGCATTTTTGACGTCTTCAATACGGCGCAGTGCATCGGAATGTCCCTGACTAACGCCTTTTCCCCAGAACGTATAGTCTTTGCCGTCCGGTAAAATCGCGTTTGCATAAAGGCGGTTTAAGGAAAACATTCCGGGATCCCAGCCCACGGAGATAATACCGATATGTGCATTGGCTTTCGCCGCAGCATCCACATTTGCGAAATGCTCCGGAATGCGTGCGTGTGTGTCGAAGCTGTCGATTACGTTGAAGTACTTTACATATTCAGGTGTCTGATGCGGCAAATCCGTAGCGCTTCCGCCGCATAAAATCATAACGTCAATTTTGTCCTTCCAATCAGCGACATCGTCGACACTGCATACAGCAGCACTTTTTGTGAGAATGGAAACAGAGGAGGGAGTGCGTCTTGTAAAAACAGCTGCCAGCTCCATGTCTTCGTTCTGGCGGATCGCGCACTCAACGCCGCGTCCAAGATTTCCGTAACCTAAAATTCCAATTCGTGTTTTCATAAATATATTTCTCCTATCTTTTAATTATTTAGAAAGAACTGTTGTTCATACTTTTGTTTTTCACAGACATAATATCGAGATAAAAGTTCGCGTTTGTCAAATGCATATAGGGCACAACCCAGATCAGCGTTAAACCACAGGTAAAGACGCTNAAAATCATNGCAGGGAGAAAGGTAAGCTGCAAGAGTACATAACGAAGTTTGTTTCCACGCATCNCTTCNGCACTTTTTTTNAGAATNGTNGAAGCGTTCCGGTTGGGAAANTCAAGCATCATATAATAAGCGGGAACAAATGCCAGTTTGANAAGGAATGCGACGAGNNTNCANAAAAGCATGATTGCGTAGTANCTNCCCATAACACTATAGAAATTGTTGTAAAACNCTAAAACCTCATTCATNGTNGTCATTTCGTTGATTTCCGGCATGGTNAGGTCAACCGAATTTAAAATGGAGAAGCTTGCAANGTCGCCCGGTATCATGCATATCGTGTCAATCAATACAAATAAAGCACCAATCTTTAAAGCAACGGAGGTATTGTGTCGATATCCGTAAAATAATTCGCTAATCTTTGTGGGCATATTACAAGCGCACTTCATATAAATTAAGGTTGCGCCTACGTCTAAAACGGAGAGTATGACGCGCGCAATAAATTGTAATATGATACTTACAATATAGCTGGGCGTTGTTACAATTTCCAGTGAAAAAAAGGATATGAGAAAAGGGATAAACATTGTTCCCATAAGAATACCAAAACGTCCGAACATTTGCTTTCGCGCGAGAAATTTCAGTTCGACATTTTTTTTGTATTGTGCTTGTTCCATTCAGAAACCTCCATTCGTTTCATCTTTAACCTTTAGCATACATCATATCACGTCGGTTCCAAGAAAACAATAAAATCAAAATAAAAATAGCACCGAAAAAAGTTTTCTTGAACAGATTCCCAATTTGGAATATAATAGAAGGGCGGTGTTGTCCGCGACAATAAATACGGGAAAAGGAATAAGAGAAATGGACATTATTGTAAAATTAAAGGACGAGCTGAACATAGAGAAATGGCAGGTGGAAGCTGCCGTAAAGCTGATTGACGAGGGAAACACGATTCCCTTTATTTCAAGATATCGTAAGGAAGTTACGGGTTCTTTAAACGATGAGGTGCTGCGAAACTTAAATGAGCGGTTAGGCTACCTTCGGAATCTTGAGGAGAAAAAGGAGCAGGTGCTTGGAAGCATTGAGGAACAAGGTATGCTTACGGATGAATTAAAAGAAAAAATCCTTGCGGCAGAGACAATGGTAGCGGTTGAGGACTTATATCTTCCATACAGACCAAAGAGAAAGACAAGGGCAAGCGTGGCAAAGGAAAGAGGGCTTGACGGACTTGCACAAATTATTCTCGCACAAGAAACGCAGAAATCCTTAATTGAGGAGGCGGAGCCTTTTGTAGACGAGGAGAAGGAAGTAAAGAATGTCAAAGAGGCGCTTCAGGGTGCGATGGATATTATCGCGGAGCAGATATCGGACAATGCCGATCACAGAGCTTATATCCGTGAAGCAACCTTTGAGGAAGGAAAACTGATCAGTCAGGCAAAAGATGAGAAAGCGCAGAGCGTCTATGAAATGTACTATGATTTCGAGGAGGCTGTAAACAAGGTGGCGGGCCACAGAGTGCTTGCCGTAAACCGTGGGGAGAAAGAAAAGATTCTTACCGTTAAGGTTGAAGCTCCGGTAGAGCGCATTATCCGCTATCTGGAAACAAAGGTGATTGTAAACGACAACGAGAACACAACACCCGCATTACAGGAAACAATAAAGGACAGCTATGAGAGACTGATCGCGCCCGCGATTGAGCGCGATATCAGAAACGAGCTTACAGAGAAAGCAGAGGACGGTGCAATCTCCGTATTCGGAAAGAACTTAGAACAACTTTTAATGCAGCCGCCAATTGCCGGAAAGGTTGTGTTAGGCTGGGATCCCGCTTTTCGTACAGGCTGTAAGCTTGCCGTTGTTGATGCTACAGGTAAAGTGCTTGACACAAAGGTAATCTATCCAACTGCGCCGCAAAACAAAGTGGAGGAGTCGAAGAAAGAGCTGAAAAAGCTCATTAGCAAATACAATGTTGGTTTGATTTCCGTAGGAAACGGTACGGCGTCGAGAGAGTCAGAGCAGGTGATTGTGGAATTGATTAAAGAGCTTGATACGCCGGTACAGTATGTGATCGTAAACGAGGCAGGCGCGTCTGTTTATTCGGCAAGTAAGCTTGCCACAGAGGAGTTCCCGAATTTTGATGTAGGGCAGAGAAGCGCGGCATCGATCGCAAGGCGTTTACAGGATCCGCTTGCGGAGCTTGTAAAAATTGATCCGAAGTCAATCGGTGTGGGACAGTATCAGCACGATATGAATCAGAAAAAGTTAAGTGAAGCATTAAACGGCGTGGTAGAGGATTCTGTGAATAAGGTAGGGGTGGATTTAAACACGGCGTCTGCTTCCCTGTTGGAATATATTTCAGGCATCAACAAAACAATTGCCAAAAATATTGTGGATTACCGCGAAACAAACGGAAGATTCACCAACAGAAAGCAGCTTTTGAAAGTGGCAAAGCTTGGTCCGAAAGCGTATGAACAGTGTGCAGGCTTTATGCGGATCACGGACGGCGAGAATCCGCTTGATGCGACAAGCGTGCACCCGGAGTCTTATGCTGCGGCAATGCAGCTTTTGCAAAAGCTTGGCTTGTCCATGGAGGACTTAAAAGAAATACAAAAAAATGCGGCGCTTGCAAAAAATACAAAGACGAAACCTGCAAAACAGGAAAAGAAGAATAACAACAGAAATAAAAAGCCGAATATTGTTATCCGAAATACCAATACAGCGATGGGAAAAGCGCTTGCGGCAGCACTTGGGCAGATGGAAGTTTCAGATGCGAACGGTTCACAAAAAAGTGACACAAGTGTCACAAATGAACCAACAACGCAAACAACTGCGGGAAGTCTTGAAAA
>JAAVAF010000016.1 GCA_014804225.1 Lachnospiraceae bacterium | reverse complement strand
TCAAAGATGCCGGGACAGGGGCAAGTTATGGACTGAGCGCCGCGTATGATGATAATTTTTCAGCAGATTCGCCACTCATAAAAGTGACCGTGGAGGGGGCAGACCAAAGAAAGCAGGAGTTTATCATCAATATTGATGAAATTGATGTCAATGCTGCGTCAGACATGGAGATGTTTGCACTGTGCAGTTATGCGGATGCACACAAAACGAAAACGGAAGGCGCCAAAAGCAGTTGGGACACCTTGAATGCATATGTTCAAGACGCGCTGTCGGAAGCCGCTTCCGGTCAGCCGGAAAGCTTTGGGCAGAAACGCGATTGGCTCACGATGGTTGAGGAAGAAAAAAGGACGTGTATGGAGTCAAACCTTTACGGACAGGTGGCAGACGGAAATAAGCTGATATACCTGCTTGAATTGTATGGGATGCCAAAGGAAGTCGAAATGCATCGCATAGGTGAAAATACATTGGTTCCGGTGGACAATGTGACCTATGTACAGGATTTGGACGGTGGCTATGCGCAGATGCTGTTTGACCGCCGCAAAGGAGAGATTACATATGTGAATCATCTGAACGAAAGTGCAGGCTGGAGTATGGAGGTTTCGCAGGAGATGCTTGAGAAGGCGCTCAGCCTAGGTTCTGAATTTGCTTTTTACATGAGTGACCAGTCCTTTTGGGAAAGCTATCTCAATAGCGACAAAAGTGCGGATGAGTTGAAGGCGGCGATAGATTATAAAACAATTCGATCAGAATTTTGGAAGCAGCTGCCGGAGCCTGTGAGACAGGCATGGGAAAAAGCTGCAGAGGAAGTCGGAACAGATGGATTAGGGATTGATGAGCAGGGTGTGCTGCAGTATCCGTCCGAGTATCTAAAGCAGTATCTGTCCGCAGTGATAAGCGGTGAGAGCACCGGGCTCTGTGGAGATACCGTTGAATGTGTGCTGGAATTTGCCAAGAGAGCATTGTCTCATCTCGAAGATGCCAAGCAGCCGAAATACAACGCAGCGCTACAGGCTTTTAAGGATAAGGAGATGGAATTTTATCAGAAGCTTGTGGGGTATTTGGCATAATGTTCCTAATTTGTGACAATTGGCGGGAAGTCTTTCAAAGGCTTCCTGCTTTTTCTGTTTCAAAAAAGGGAACGCTTGCGCATTCCCTTTCTTTTTAAACAACTATATTTATTGATGGATTTCTAAAAGCTGCAACCGCATTCATCATAGCATTGCGGACACCGCCCGGAATTTGTTTCGATTTGAAATCCTCATAACTGCTGACCATTGCCCGATACATACTTTGACTGCGATCTTTTCTAATTTTGTCCTGCAATTTTGCAAATTCCAGCACATGTTTGTGCTCCCATTTTGATCTTTCAAAAAATCGTTCCAAAAAGTCGCATTGGCTGTCATATTCATCATTTAACATTTGCAGCTCCTCGGCCATGGTTAATTTGCGAAGACCGTCTTTGCTATTTTCATCGGACACATATTTTTCTCTTGTTCCGTTTGCATATCCCGAAACGATTTCATCATACAGCGTTTTATAAGTATCAACGCAGGAGTCAACCCAGTCCTGTTCTGTGCAGACACCGCTATTCTCCAAATCATTCAATTTTGACTGAAACCGTCCCCCGTCCATAACAACGTTGCCGAGATATTTTCTTTGTTGCAGAACATCTTCATAAGAATAAGACATATTTTTTATCGTTTCGTTCTTTAAAAGTTCCCGTCCCTCTTTTGAGATGTCTAGTGTTACAGCGATATCTCCGGATTGTGCATTCTTTTGAAATCCGACAGGATTAGGTACATTTTTATTATTTCTGATGGAAAATGTAAAATATGGATTACTATTAATTGTTCCTATATTCATCTTTGTCCTCCTTTCGTATAATACGTTTTTGATAAAATACAATTTAATGATTGTTCCTATATATGTTTTAATGTATCTGAATCGTTTGAAACGATAAAGGAAATTCTCGATTTATTATAGGATAAAGTAAAAAAGCCATTTATCTAATTTTAAGTATAAGCGTATTTTTTTCCATTTTAAAGTGACAAATAAATGACAAGAGAGTGACAAAAAACCGTGATAGCTTATCCGTAAGGACAAATACGACGAAATATATAAATAGAAAGGGTAGGCGAGATACTTAAACTAGATGATAAAAGAAATATAAGAACTAAAATTGATACACCAATAAAGGAGTAAAACGATCAATCTTATTAAGGAGAGGAAATATGAGTACATTCATAAATAACTTAAATAATCAGATCCAAAATAATCGGTCGCTGCTCGATATACTGCTTGGACAGAAAACAAGAAAGAAAACAAAAAATGCCGCAGTTCGTATTTCTACGAACTGCGGCAAAAGAGATACTGTAACGATCAGTAGCGCAGGACAGGAAATGTCTGTAAACAAAGTTTCTTCCGGAAGAACACATAATACAAAAATTGACAGCAGTATTGATCTGCAAAGCTATATAGATGCTGCAAGAAAGAGCAATGAGTATGCCATAGCAAATGCCGGAAATGAAATAAATGCCAGAGCAGTTCCTCATACCAGTATAAGAGAGGCATTTTATGATGCATTAACAGAAAAATATTCAAAACTTTTGTCAGAGGCGAAAAGGCACTCCAATCCGGAAAGTTATATTTTTCAAAAGTATTTTAATGAAAGTTCTGAGCATTACGAAACGAACTTGAGCGACATAGAGCGTGATATTGCCTATACTTATGAATTACAGATGTATAAGAACGGGCATATCAATGGTGTGAGCTTTCGGGATTCTTTATTCAGGGGAATTAAAGTTTATGGTAATGTTGTTGATGGTGATGTGATTAAATTTGAGAGACAGCTTGTAAATGCGCAGATATCGAATATATTGAGCCAATCGGGAATTAATGCCGATGAAATACCGGAAACCTGCAAATTCACGGTTGATCCATACACATATGAAATATCTGTTGACGGGGTAGGGCAGGATTTGAAAGCTGCTATGGAAAATGCTTTGAATGTAGGCGATAATGGGAAATATTTATTCTTCCATATTAATAAGTGTGCAACGCAAGACGGATGTAACAGTACACAGGTATCATCAGAATCTTATACGAAATATCGGGCATATCAAGAGGTATATGCATTCACAGGCTTGAAGCTTAATGAACTGACAGAAAAAAACGGCACCTATTATACAGAAGACGGTCAGGATATTTTGAGTTTGGCAAATACTGATATTGGTAAGTCGGATGATGTTCCAAAAGATTACAAGGCATCAATGAAAGAAGTGATACAAAGACTGGTATCCGGTATAGCGAAAATGGGCTGGAATAATGTACCGGATATGCGTTTAAGTATTCTGTTTGGTCAAAATGGATTAAAGGATATAAACCAATCTATTATCTTTCAATATGATAAGACAAAAAAGGGGTATGACGATAACGTGTGTTATCATGTTATATAGCAGTTTTGTGGAGTCGTTTGAATCTGTAAATTTTGGCGGGAAGTCTTTTAAAGGCTTCCCGCTTTTCTGTTTCAAAAAAGATTCCCGTTTACTTGCTTTCAAAACAAATCGCTGTGTGTTCCTGTTCTTGTTAGATATAATATTAATTCGCCATTATCAATTTCGTATATAAGAAGCCAATCAGGTGTAATATGACATTCTCTGCAACCGGAATAGTTTCCACTTAAAATGTGGTCTTGATGTTTTTCCGGTAACGGTTCACCGTTTGCCAGTTTCCGAATAATGTCCTCCATCAATTTGATGCTATAACCTCTTTTAACAACTTTTTTATAATCTTTTTTAAAAGAAGTATGATACTTAATCTTCAGCATTCAAGTCCTCCATTAATTCTTCCACAGAAGAAAAAGTACGGCTCAAATTTCTTCCATGTCTTACATCCTCAATGGCTTTGATTGTATCTGCATTGGGAATGTCCATAGAAATCGCAAAAGGAATTCTTTGTTCCCTCACAGCTTGTTTTGCCGATATTGTAAAAAAAGTTGTCATATCCATTCCAAGATTAGAAACAAGCTCCTGTAACTGGGATTTTAAATCCTCATCTATT
Source organism: Lachnospiraceae bacterium (assembly GCA_014804225.1). GTDB lineage: Bacteria > Bacillota > Clostridia > Lachnospirales > Lachnospiraceae > COE1. Next base: position 15,041 of record JAAVAF010000016.1, on the reverse strand, counting down.
CTCATTGTTATATTAGTTGTTGCCACAATATCAACTCCTTCCTATACAATATTATATTATCCATAAATCACAGTGTCAATACATTGTATATACTTTGCGCGTGCTTTAAATTAATCAAAAAAATGCTTATTTTTAAAAGGGACACAAGATAACACTTTCACAGCCGGTTGACAATCTAAAAAGAAATGAAGTAAAATCAACATATAAGCAGTAAGTTGAATAGGGGTTCGAAAAACATCTCTGACGAAAGGGAGTGCAAGTATGGGAGTATATTTGAATCCGGGGAATAAAAGTTTTGAAGAATCAACGCGTTCTAAAATATATGTGGATAAAACAAACTTGATCGCGTGTACAAATGAACTCGTTAATACAAGAGACAAATATATTTGTGTCAGCAGACCGAGACGTTTTGGGAAATCCATGACGCTTGAGATGCTTGCTGCATATTATAGTTGTGGCTGCGATTCCGCGGATTTATTTAAAGGATATAAGATAGAAAAAACGGAAACCTTTTTGGAGCATTTAAACAAATATGATGTTATTTTCTTGAATATGCAGCAGTTTTTGATCGGTGCTAAAAATCGGGAAGTAACGGAATATTTAGAGCAGACTGTCCTTGCGGAAATCCGAGAACTGTATGGAGCATTGTTTTCGGAACAGGAAACAAATCTTTCTTTTGCATTGCAACAGATTTATGTAAAAACAGAAAAAGAATTTATATTTTTGATTGATGAATGGGATTGTGTGATGCGTGAACGACAGGAATCGGAAGAACTGCAAAAGCAATACCTTGATTTTTTGCGCAATCTCTTAAAGGATCAGCCATATGTTGCGCTTGCTTATATGACAGGGATTCTCCCTGTGAAAAAGTACGGTATTCACTCGGCACTGAATATGTTTGCCGAATATTCCATGACAAATCAGTATACTTTTGAGGAATATACTGGTTTTACAGAGTCAGAAGTACAGCAGCTATGTGAGCGGTTTAATATGGATTTTTCTGAAACAAGCAGTTGGTATGATGGATATCGGTTTCGGAAAGTGAAACATGTATACAATCCGAGATCGGTTGTATCAGCGATGAATTGTCGGGATTTTTCAAACTATTGGACTTCCACCGAAACCTATGAGGCGCTAAAACGCTATATGGATATGGATTTTGACGGACTTCGGGCAGATATTGTACAGATGCTTGGCGGCGGTCGTGTCGAAGTAAATACACGCAGTTTCCAAAACGATATGCGTAATTTTAAGACAAAAGATGATGTGCTTACACTGCTCATTCATATAGGATATCTTGGATATGATTCGGAAACAAAAGAGGCATTTATCCCCAATAAGGAAATAATAGAAGAATTTGAAAATGCAATGAGTGTCGGCGGATGGCCGGAGGTGATGCGTGTTTTAAAGGCATCGGAAAAACTTCTTGAAGATACACTTTTATGTGACGAAAAAAGCGTTGCAGAGGCACTTGATAAAGCGCATATGGAAGTAGCATCTATTCTGACTTATAATGACGAAAATTCGCTTGCTTGTGCGATCGGTCTTGCATATTACAGTGCGAGAAAGGATTATCGACTGATCAGAGAACTGCCCACGGGACGTGGTTTTGCAGACATTGCCTTTTTACCTCTGCCGCACACGGATAAGCCCGCGATTATCGTTGAATTAAAGTATGATAAAACAGTCACTGCGGCAATCCAACAGATTAAGGACAGGCATTACACACAGGCGCTTGAGGGATACACCGGTGAAATTTTGCTTGTTGGGATTAACTATGATAAGAACAATGAAAATAAGTCGCATAGCTGTATAATAGAAAAGCTGGAAAAAAATATTTAAGAGATACAAATCGCCCGGACAGAAAACCTGCCGGGCGAAACAATTTTATTCTATAATAAATTGCGATAACGTATATCATTTCAGAAAGAATTTGCAACGCAAATTCTTTGAACGCAAGCTGCTGAGCTTGCGTTTTTTTACTGCTTCACAATCTCTTCAATCAATCCGACAATCGTATCAATCGAATTCCTCTGATTGCTGTTTTGCATCGCATCAATATAAGTCTGGCGTGTAAAGTAAAGCTCATGTACTTTCTCCGTCAGCGTCACTGCCGTGAGATAATCCTCGTCTGCCATCATCGCAAATCCTTGTGCCTCAAAGCTCTTTGCGTTTAGAAGCTGATCGCCGCGGCTTGCGCGAGCGGGGAGTGGGATCAAAAGGCTTGGTTTTCGCAGTGCCAAAAGCTCACAAATTGCATTTGCGCCCGCCCTTGAAATTACAATGTCCGCCATAGCAAACAAGTGTTTTAAATCATCTTTTACATACTCAAACTGTTTATATCCTTCTGTATTCAAGAGAAGATTATCAATTTTTTCTTTTCCGCAGATATGCACAATCTGAAAATCGATTAAAAGCTGTGGAAGCGCTTCGCGTACAAGTGCATTAACACCCGCCGCGCCAAGACTGCCGCCAATCACCATAATAACAGGTTTTCCGGTGTTAAAACCACACATGGAAAGTCCTTTTTCTTTATCGCCTTTTGTAAGCTCCTCCCGAATTGGAGAACCGGTAAGCACCGCCTTTTCTTCTGGAAGATTTTGCAGCGTTTCGGGGAAATTACAGCAGACTTTTTTGGCAACGGGAATGCATAAGTTGTTTGCAAGTCCCGGAGTCATATCCGATTCGTGGATTATACAGGGAATTTTTAGGGAAGCTGCAGCGCGGACGACAGGAACACTCACAAAACCGCCCTTGCTGAATACGATATCGGGCTTTAATGTTTTCAAAACACTCTTCGCTTCCATAAAGCCTTTGATAACGCGAAATGGATCGCTGAAATTTTTAATATCAAAATAACGTCTAAGCTTTCCTGTGGAAATTCCATAGTAGGGAATACGGAAATCCTCGATCAACCTTCTTTCAATGCCTTCATAAGAGCCAATATAATGGATATCATAACCCAAAGTCCGAAGCTTGGGAATCAGAGCAATATTGGGTGTCACATGTCCGGCAGTGCCACCGCCCGTAAATACGATGCGTTTCATATTTTTAAAGCCTCCGCTTTCTTCATATATAGTATCTTAATTATATTCCTATAATATTCCTATCTTTTTCTTATGTTATTCGTTTTCACTCTTCGATTTGTACGCCTCGAGCGCCCTTGCGAATTGGTCGGGGCATGAGGTTTCTTTCATACCGCATTTGATGCCTTTTAGCTTGGCAATCGCATCATCTACTTTCATACCGCGCACAAGGCTTGAAATGCCGCTTAAATTTCCGTTGCAGCCGCCCGTGAAAGCAACCGATGTGATCGTATCGCCGTCAATTTCAAAATCAATTAATTTGGAGCATGTACCGCTTGTTTTGTATTGCATATCATATACCTAACCTTTCGTCTGACAGGTAAATTTTACCTAACTATTATATAAAGAAATTTTAACAGCGAAATCAAATGAAGTCAATATCGTTTCGCAAGGGTATGATTTTGCGTTTGTTTTTTACCGACGACAAAATTTCGGATATCGAAATGGCAGAATAAAAGAATTGCGGCATAAGGCAAAGTATGTTAAAATATGGAGAGCATTGGAGTAGGGGCAGGATAGCGAAACAAATTATGAAATGAGAGGAATAAGAAATGCAAAAGATGAAAAAAAGTGTTTTATTTAGTATTTTATGCGCAGCATTCCTTTTGCTGACCGCATGCTCCGCGGGAGGAAAAGGTGCAGTTATAACATGTGATGATTACGAGATTAAGCTGTCAAAGACGACAGTAGGTGATTTGAAGGAGGCCGGTTTTACAAACCGCTATTCTTCTATTGAAGAATCAACGCTTGACAGTAGGACGTATGATAGTTTTTATCCAATGAAGGATGACGTTTCATACGGGATGATGTATGTAGGCAACAAGAGAGCTTCACAGATTGAATTTGACAAGGGTGTCATTTTTGAGATTAGTTTTTCCTACGATGATCCGGATTTTCCTTTGGGAGAAGTGCTGGTGAACGGCGTGAATTTTGAAGGTTACACGAGGGAACAGGTGAAAGAGGCTATGGGTGACGCAGAAATCACTTTGGATTATGATGAGTATCTGTGTTTTGAGACCGGCGGCTGTGAGTATACCTTTACGTTCGAGGGCGGTTCAGAGACAGTAACTGATCTTAGGATTGATGATGGAACGGAGACAGAATTTGTTATACAGTAAGGACACAAGAGATTCGTCAATATGGCGAATCTCTTATTTTTATTCTATAGGAAATTGCGTCAGTGTAAATCATTAAAACAAAAAGCGAAGCTTTTTGCAATCGAGTGCGCCGGCACTCGATTTTTTTATTCAATAAGGCGACTCGCAAAGCGTGTCGATGTTTGATCATTTTGTCATATATCATAAATAAAAGTCAAAGAAAGGCAAAAAGGCAGTGTTTCTGCGAGAATTTGACGAACGATTTTGCGCCAAACCGTCTTGTGGCAGGCATTTTAATTGAGTATACTTATAAGCATAAAATACCGTGTGCGGCTGCCAAATTTGGACATGCCTGTTCCCACGGCTTGCTGCGCGGGCGAAATGTTAAAAAACTGGAACAGGGCGGAATGGAGGAAAAAATGACAGGTGAAATCACAAAATATTTTGATCATTCGTTTATCATTTTATTGACATTAATTTTAATGGCAATCGGCATTTTGTATCAAGTTGCAATCGGTGTTATCTACCAACGAATGATACAGGCGACAGATACGCTATCGGGCACAGAAAATAAACTGCTCGTTCAATGCAAGGAACGCTTTGTCAACAGCTATAAGTTAAANGGTGGTGTGGCTAATATTTCTGTNTTTGTGGANAAGTTTATCAATCGCATACGCGTATGTGGAATGAGTATGAATTTTATGAAGCATCTTTCGGGACAGCTGATGCTTGCNGGTGTCTTTGTGGCNGGATTTGGTGTGTGCAAGGGCATTATTGAAGGCAGAGGATTTATCGAAGTGCTGCCGTTTTANATTATCAGCCTTTTNGGAATTTATCTGTATTTGAGCATTATGTCGATTGTGGATATGCCAAACCGCAGAAAAATGTTNAAAACAAATATCACGGATTACCTTGAAAATACNGTAGCACAGCGTCTGGAGCATGGTATCATGGAAAAAGAAAAGCTGCTTTGGGAGCTTGCGCAGGAGAAGGAAGCCGACATGCTCAAAAAGGACGAGGACGTATGGGAAGGCGAGGAGCTTGAACGCGTGAAAACACCAGTATTTACAGCAGATGAAACACGTGAGCTTGAGGAGCTGCTAAGAGGAATTATTGCAAACAAGGTTTAAAACGTTCACAATTTTGTATAAAAAAATGTACTCTTCATTGATTTTTTTGGGAAAATTTGATAAAATGAGAACGATACAGTGACGGTTATTATTGTCAAAAAAAATATGTGAATGTAAAGGAGAAGACAAATGAGCAAGGTAACGTTTGACTATTCAAAGGCAGCACAGTTTATCAGAGAGCATGAGGTGGACTACATGAAAAAGCTCACGCTCGATGCAAAAGAGGTACTTGTAAGTAAGAACGGCGCGGGAAATGATTTCTTGGGCTGGATTGATTTACCGGTTGACTACGATAAGGAAGAGTTCGCAAGGATTAAGGAAGCAGCTAAGAAAATCCAGAGCGACAGTGAGGTTCTCCTTGTAATCGGTATCGGTGGTTCTTATCTTGGAGCAAGAGCAGCGGTTGAATTTTTGCGCCACAGCTTTTACAATATGGTGGACAAGAGTGTCAGAAAGACTCCCGAAATTTATTTCGTGGGAAATTCAATCAGCTCTACATATATTAAGCATTTGATCGATGTGATCGGTGACAGAGATTTCTCTATCAACATGATCAGCAAGTCTGGAACAACGACGGAGCCTGCGATTGCATTCCGCGTATTTAAGGAAATGATGGAGAAGAAGTACGGCAAGGAAGGCGCAGCAAAGAGAATCTACGCTACAACAGACAAGGCGAGAGGATCGCTCAAAAACCTTGCTACAGAGGAAGGATACGAAACATTTGTTGTTCCTGATGATGTCGGAGGACGTTTCTCCGTGCTTACGGCAGTTGGTTTACTTCCGATTGCAGTCAGCGGCGCAGATATCGATAAATTGATGGAAGGTGCAGCAAGCGGCAGAAAGAGCGCATTAGAACTTCCATTCGAAGAGAACGACGCAATGAAATATGCGGCAATCCGTAATATCCTTTTGAGAAAAGGCAAGAAAGTTGAAATCCTTTGCAACTATGAGCCGAGCGCACATTATGTGTCAGAGTGGTGGAAGCAGTTGTATGGTGAGTCAGAGGGCAAAGACCAGAAGGGTCTGTTCCCTGCAAGCGTTGACCTTACGACAGATCTTCATTCCATGGGACAGTTCATTCAGGACGGCGCGAGAATCATGTTTGAAACGGTTCTCGACATTCAGAAGTCAAGAGAGGAAATTACAATCGGTACAGAGCCTGTTGATCTTGACGGATTGAATTACCTTGCAGGAAAGTCTGTTGACTTCGTAAACAAGAGCGCAATGAACGGTACCATTCTTGCACATACGGATGGACAGGTTCCGAATCTGATGGTGCATGTGCCGGAGGTAAATGAGTTTTATCTTGGCGAGCTGTTCTACTTCTTCGAGTTTGCGTGCGGCTTGAGCGGATACTTACTCGGTGTGAATCCGTTTGACCAACCGGGTGTTGAGAGCTACAAGAAGAACATGTTCGCACTCCTTGGAAAGCCGGGATATGAAGAGGCGAGAGAGGCGCTGCTTAAGAGACTGTAATTTGGACTATAGCTTATAAGAAAATAGTGAAAGAAGTGCTACTGGAACGGAGTGAATAGTAACAAAGAAGTCATACATGGGATTTTTATCCTGTGTATGACTTTTATTTTGCCAAATAGAAAATTGCGTTCGTGCATATCTTTTACATTTAATTATCTGTTTTTAAATATCGATAAAAGGTATTTGCCGCGGTGCTTTTCCTTTGTTCTTTGTCGAAAACGATTTGGATAGAGCGTAGAGGTATTGTTTCATGAATGCGAATTTGTACCAATAACTGTTTTTGCAACAGGGGCAAAGCCAAATCTTCAGGTACAAAGCCAATTCCGAGATTGCTTTGAATAAGCGGAAGCATCAAATCAGAACTTGCAACTTCCATGTCCAATTCCATGTCTGTGTCGTGTGTAATAAAAAAGTCTTTGTATAAATCATAAGTTGCAGTTCCTCTGCCTAAGCCGATTAAAGGATAATTTTTCAGATCTTGCAACTTCTTTTTTCGTTTGCATAAAAACTGATATTGTGGTCCTCCGACAAGAATTTCGCGAAAATCGTATAATGTTTCGCACTGGAGCGATTTGACTGTCTTAAAGGGTGTTGTAATAACCGCAAGGTCTATTTTTCCGCCGTTTAGAGCTTGTATCAGCTCCGGTGTGTTGTGGTTATGGACTTTGATACGGATTTTGGGATAGTTTGTTTTAAAATTGCGCATAGCGTCAAGTAAAAGAAGGTGCAGAGCGGTTTCTGTTGCGCCAAGTTCAATGGTGCCGCTATCTACACCGATTTGTCCGCTGATTTCTTCCTGTGCATTTATAAAATGTTTGTAGGCAATTTCAACGTGGGAATATAATTTTTCTCCTTCTTCGGTCAGACGAAGACCTCTCGGCTCACGGATAAAGAGGCGGCAGTTTAACTGGGATTCCAGCAGCTTGATAATTCGCGTCACGTTGGGTTGGCTGCTGTCCAAGGCGGCTGCAGCTTTTGTGATGTTTTTGTATTTTGCAGCATAATAAAATATTTTATAGTATTCAAAATTGATATCCATATAATTTTTATATCTCTCCTATATCATTTATCTATTTTTCATATTGATTATTGGGTAGTATAATACATTTTGGATAAAAAAGCAAAGGAATTATAAGAACAAAGGAAAGGATTTGATTGTTGTGAATAAGGATTTGACACAGGGAAATCCCCGGAAAATTTTGTGGGCGTTTTGCCTTCCGATGTTTGGGAGCATTGTATTTCAACAGCTCTATAATATCGCAGACTCGTTTGTTGCGGGGAAATTTATCGGGGAAAATGCGCTTGCGGCAGTCGGAAACAGTTATAATATTACGCTGATTTTTATTGCTTTTGCGTTTGGCTGTAATATCGGTTGTTCGGTTATTGTATCACAGCTTTTTGGCGCAAAAGATTATTCTGCAATCAAAACGGCTGTCTACACGACGTTTCTTGCGAGCGGTGTTTTGTGTGGTGTATTAATGCTGACGGGATTGCTGACATGCGAAACGCTGCTTTGTCTGATGAAAACGCAGACAAAAATTATGACGGATTCTTCGCTGTATTTGCGGATTTACATCTGGGGACTTCCGTTTTTGTTTTTCTATAATATTGCGACGGGTATTTTCTCCGCGCTGGGAGATTCTAAAACGCCGTTTCTTTTTCTGGCGATATCGTCCAGTGCGAATATATTGGTTGATGTTTTCTTTGTGAAAAGTTTATCAATGGGGATCGCGGGCGTTGCATGGGCAACGTTTCTTTGCCAGGGGGTAAGCTGTATTCTCTCGGTTGTCCTAGTGTTAAAGCGATTGTCAAAAATAAAGACAAGTGGAAAGGTACCGATTTTTTCGCTGGCGCTGTTTGGGAAAATTGCTGTGATTGCGATTCCAAGCATTTTGCAGCAATCTTTTATTTCGGTCGGGAATATGATGATACAGGGATGCATCAACGGATTTGGCGTAAGCGTTGCCGCCGGATATTCTGCTGCGGTCAAATTGAATAACCTTGTTATCACATCATTTACTACGATTGGGAACGGAATTTCCAATTTTTCGGCGCAGAATCTTGGCGCACATCAATACAAACGAATTAAGGAGGGTTTTCGCGCCGGATTAAAATTGGTGTGGTGTCTGAGTGTTCCGTTTTGCATTGTTTATATCTTTTTTGGGAAATCTTTATTGCTGTTGTTTCTGGACCGGACATCGACAGAAGCGCTCATGACAGGCAGACAGTTTTTGTGGATTCTTTCGCCGTTTTATATTATAATATCTGCAAAGCTAATAGCAGACGGTGTGCTGCGCGGAACAAATGCAATGCGCCAGTTTATGGTGGCAACCTTTACCGATCTTGTGCTGCGTGTAGTATTGGCATTTGTATTGTCAGACCGGCTTCATTCCGCGACGGGTATTTGGTGTGCATGGCCGGTCGGCTGGACGATTGCGATGGGACTTTCGTTGTTCTTTCTTTGGCGGTGTTTCTTTGCATTTGCCCGGGAAGAGGCTATAGCGTCATAAGTGTTAAATAGTAGAAAGGAGCATGAACATAAAAATGGAAGAATTAACAATCCGCCGTGCAAAGGAAAGTGACATTCCTACGATTAACAAATTACTTTATCAGGTACTGAAAGTACATAGCGATGCGCGTCCCGATTTATTTAAACCGGGTACAAAAAAATATACGGATGAGGAATTAAAAGAAATACTGGCAGACGACAAAACGCCCGTTTTTGTTGCGGAAAAGGACGGGAGTGTTTTGGGCTATGCGTTTTGTGTGCACCAGCAGTATATCAACAACAACAATATGACGGATATTAAGACGCTTTATATTGATGACTTATGTGTCGATGAAGCTGCGCGTGGCGCACACATCGGAAAAGCGCTTTATGAGTATGTTGTGAATTATGCAAAAAAACAGGGCTATTATAATGTAACACTCAATGTGTGGGCGGATAATGTAAATGCCGTAAAATTCTATGAAAAGATTGGTCTGAAAGTCCAAAAAATAGGCATGGAAAACATACTATGATAAAGGCAGACGTATGACAAAAGATATTGTTTCTCCTTCACTGCTTGCAGTGATGCTTCCGCCGTGTAAGTTTACAATTTCTTTTGCGATGGCAAGCCCAAGTCCTGCGCCTCCTGTATTGGAGGTGCGTGCCTCGTCTAAGCGGTAAAATTTTTCAAAAATCGTGGACAGCTTTTCCCGTGGAATGGTTTTTCCTTTGTTTTGGAACGTGATGATAATTTCATTATCCTTTTCTTCGGCGGACAGGATAATTTCGGTATTGGGAAAGCTGTAAGCGGCAGCGTTTTTCAGGACATTGTTAAATACCCGTGCCAGCTTGTCAGAATCACCACGGACAGACAGATTTTCGTCGGCATGAAGAACAACGGTATTTCCGTTTTCGGCAAGAATAGGCGAAAGTTCGTCGGTAAGCTGCATAAGCATATAATATAAATCAATCGTTTCTTTTTGTAAGGTAATCTGTTGCAAATTATAGCGTGTGATCTCAAAAAATTCGTTAATCATTTTTTCCAGACGATAAGCTTTTTCCAGTGTGATATGGACATACTTTGCCCGTTGTTGTATCGGCATGTCGGGCGCTTCTTCCAAAAGGCTCAGGTAGCCAATAACGGAAGTCAGCGGCGTGCGGATATCATGTGCTAAATACATAACCAAATCGTTTTTTCGCTGTTCGGCAGACTGCGCTTCCATAGAGCGTTGTTGCAGGGTTTGCCGAACCATGTTTAGTTTTCTCTCAATGACGGATATTTCCGGAGGAAGAGAGATTTCGTTTTTATCATTCAGCAATGCGTCAATTCCTTGACTGATAAGGTCAAAATAAGCAGTAAACTTATTTAGAAGATAAACAAGCAGTACAAGGAAAATAATGATGATGGTTGCCGCCCATATAAATTCTGTGTGATTGCGGAACAGCTTGGTATAGAGGTACCTTCCGATATCGGAATCAATGCCAAAATTGCGCCACAACATGGAAACAACCCAGTTGCCGCCCTGATTGTGCCAAATGAAATTATAAATCGTATATGTGGCAAGCAGCGCAATCAAGATCATGCCTATCAGTTGAAAAAGCATTTTGGTTTTCAACTGTGAATAATCTGTTTTTTGTGTCGATTTTTTATTTTCATTTTTATCTGCTTTCAATTTTATATCCCACTCCCCATATCGTTTTGATGTATTTTGGATTGTCGATGGTATCATTCATTTTTTCGCGCAAGTGCCGGATGTGGACGGTGATAGTATTGTTACTTTTGCTGTAATATTCGTCCTGCCAGATTTCATGGAATAATCCTTCTGCGCTTACGACTTCGCCTTTGTGTTCCAGTAAGATGCGAAGAATGTTGAACTCCGTCGGCGTCAAAATAAGTGGTTTTTCATTCAGGGTGCATTCGTGTGTTTTGATATTAAGGATTAATCCTAAATGTGTGAGAATAAAGTCCGATTCTGTGGCATTTTGCTGATTATACGTTTTGTATCTGCGTAGCTGTGCCTTTACTCTTGCAACCATTTCGAGCGGACGGAAGGGCTTTGTGATGTAATCGTCCGCGCCGAAGGACAGACCTGTGATTTTGTCGATTTCTTCGTCCTTTGCAGTTAGCATAATAATCGGGTAAGTATGCTTTTCGCGTATATGCTGGCAGATTTTAAAACCGTTGATATCCGGCAGCATAATATCCAAAATGGCAAGATCTGGTTCGTTTTCGTCTATAAATTTGACGGCGTCTTTGCCGGAATAAAATTTGTGAACGGTGTAGTTTTCGTTTGTCAGATAAAGTTCGATTAAATCTGTAATTTCCGGTTCATCGTCTACGACAAGAATGCTGTTCAATATGGAACCCCCCCTTTGTTTTTTATAGATAATTGCGACAATGTGAATCATTTAAGGAGAATGTGATATAAAATCTTCGGATTTTATATTGCATTCTCTTAATGCGTCGCTGCCGAGCGACGCTATTTTTATCATACCAAATCCAAAAGAAAAATTTCTTAATATTTTCTTAGGAAAGAAATTATTTTATTTTAAAATTCCCCAAATGGTTGTTTGATAAGATGATGATCGAATAAGGGAGGGGGAGTTTCTATGCGTAAAAGATCTTTTATTTTACAGTTTGGAATTTTTGCTATAATATCGCTGGCACTGGCACTGGCAGTGGCAATATTAAACATATATGCGACACATTTGCCAAGTGTTCCGGAGGTTTCCTTTTCATCCGCAGAGAAGGTGGATATGAAAGAAGAGATTGCGGAGGAGGAGTGGTGTCTGATTTTGGTGAATAAGGAGCATGGTATTCCCGATGATTATGAGGTGGAGCTGGTAGAGCTGTCAAACGGGCAGTGCGTGGACAGGCGCATTTATCCCGCATTACAGGAAATGTTTGATACGGCAAGGAGTGAAGGGATTTATCCCGTAGTGGCGTCGGGTTATCGGACAGCCAAAAAGCAGCAGAGTCTTATGGACGAAAAGATTGCGGCGTATTTGGTAGAGGGATATTCATTACAGGAAGCGAAAGAAAAAGCGGAAATTTGGGTTGCGGCGGTTGGCACGAGTGAGCATCAGTTGGGGATTAGTGTGGATATTAATGCAGATGGTGTGCATTCTGTGGGGAGTGAGGTTTATGATTGGCTTGATGAAAATAGTTATCGGTTTGGGTTTATTAAACGATATCCCGAAGATAAAATAGAGATTACGGGAATTAGAAATGAGCCGTGGCATTATCGTTATGTCGGGAAAGCGGCGGCTGCGGAGATTTACCGCAGTGGGGTTTGTCTGGAGGAATATTTAGAGAAATATTGAAATGAGTTAGACTAATCTAACTCTATAGAATCGGATATGTAATAACGAAAGCCTTTTTCTTTGCAGTAGGTTTCAATTTGTGTAATGAGTTTGCGGTCCGTGGTGTATTCTAAAAGATATACGTCCATTCCGTCGGCACTGCATGCTTCTATATAGTCGCAGAAATAGGCTTTTTCTTCATCTGTGTTTGTTTCACAGGCGGAAGCGTCGAAGTCATAGATGCTGAATACTTCTTCTTGATTAACGGCGGTCATGATGTTTTTTGCGGAGCCGTAAGTTTCACGGTAGCGCGTGATGTAGGTGTTGCCGCCGTTTATGATGACCTTTTTGCCTGATGTTTTGATGCCACGCAAAATTTCAGAAAGTCCCAGAAAGATTTCTTCGGTTGGCTGATAATAATACACATCGCAGTTGTCGATGAAAAACCCATCAACCTCTTTTTCCAAAAGGCTGTTTGACAGATTTGCGATAAAGGTTTGCCATTGTTTATTGGATACGTCAATCCATTTTTCCTCTTCCCAGTTTTCATAATCTCCGAGTGTGAGGGATTTGTACGTCGAGTAGTAATCCCTGAAATTTTCGATGGAGCCTATATTAAGGTAGGTGTATACAACAGTTCCGTTTTTGTGCAAGGTTTGGATGTCCTGTTTGGAGAAGTATTGTGCGTCGATTACAACGGTTTGATAGCCGTTTAGTTTTTCCATCTCAGAAGCGTCGATGCTGAGAAATACTCCGTAGTCCTTTTCTTTTTGGGAAAAACTTTCCACGCTGGTGTTGCAGGCAGTTGTGAAAAAGGAGAAGGATAGTATGATGAATAGACAGATTATTTTTTTCATTTTGGACTCCGTGTATTAATGATTCGTATTCCATAGTTTGCTGTGCGATATGTAACTTAAGTCTAACACATTTAAAGTAAAGTTGTCATTATAAATATAATATTTTTCAATGTTCATCATTTTATTCGTGGCATAAAACGCAGGGTAATCGGGGAATGGGGAAAAGTCTAGAATCAAGATTTATGACACTTGTGTCATTAAGAAGCACTTTGACATCAAGGACAAAGGTTTTATCATCAAATTCTTTACCCAGCTCAATCGGATTTAATATAATATGTAGATGTTATGGCCATTTAATCTTCAATATATTTTATAACATCTGTAATATCGCATTGGAACATTTGACATAGCTGATTAAGTGTAATCATGGTTATGCTTTGGTTATGCTTCAGCTTATGTATCATGGATTTGCTCATTCCATATTTGTGTTCGAGCTTATATGTTGATATGCCTTTTTCTTCTAGTGTATTCCATAAGGGTTTGTAAACAATCATCGCATCACCTTCTTGTATCAATCTTATTATGTCCTCATAAATATGAAAATCCTCACAATTATGAGGAGTTGCATAAATAGATTCATCAAGGTATAATGTCGATAGACATTATACTACGCCCGAATGGGCATAAACATACCATAATTGCGAAGCAATTATGGTATAATGTCGATAGACATTATACTACGCCCGAATGGGCATAAAAATACCGTAATTGCGAAGCAATTATGGTATAATATCTGTACAAAATCCCAAATAGACTACAATGTTCTACAAAATACGATTGAAGTAACAGTCACCGGAAATGGCGGCTTTATGGGAGCGATGACCAAAAAAGTAAAGACAGAGTAATCATGCAACATAGTGAAATGTGTATGAATGGAGGAGAACATGAGAAAAACAACAAGAAGATTCAAACAATTTTTAGCGATGACATTGTCGATGGCAATGCTTACTACAGAACTGCCGATGACGGTATCTGCGGCGCAGGCGGAGGGAATGGTCGAGGAAACTTATCAGGATACGGAGTCATTGACAGAAAATGAAAAAACACCTTTGACCGATACCGAGAACGAGAGATCGGAGGAGTCGATATCGGAAACCAAGAACGATGTACAAACGGAAACCGGATCGGAAGATGCAAAAGAGTCCATCGAGAGCGCAGTTTCGCAGGAAGAAACCATAGAATCGGAAAGCGTGGATGAAAGTACAGATGCGGAGGAAGAACAGACAGAAACGACAGAATCGGCGGCAGATCTTACAGTAAGTTCCGATTCGGATTTTGTTATTAGTGATGGTGTATTGACAAGTTACACAGGCACAGATGTAGATATTGTAATACCAGAAGGCGTTGTAACAATTCAATCACGTGCATTTGAGGACAATAAGACGATAAAAACCGTTACCTTTTCCTCATCCGTAAGAACAATAGGGACAAATGCATTTTATGGTTGCAGCAGCCTGGTTTCAGTGGATTTAAATGAGGGGCTTGAAACAATAGGCAGAGAGGCGTTTTACGGTGCGGCGCTTGGAGAGAAGCTTAGTACAGGAGCGGTAAACCCCGGAACACTGAGAATACCAAGCACGGTGCAGAGCATAGGAGTAAGAGCG
>JAAVAF010000015.1 GCA_014804225.1 Lachnospiraceae bacterium | reverse complement strand
ACGTCCTGACGAGGAACATCAGTATAACAGCCCTTGGAATATTGCCACAGAATTTAAGATCAACATGAGTTTTTCGGCGAATCAGATTGCAGTTATGCTTGAAGAATATGAAGCGGAACATCAGACGGGAATGAATATAACAGTGGTTGCAGAAGAAATCTATCAGTATACATCGGGATACCCATACCTTGTTTCTGCAATCTGTAAATATCTTGATGAAGACATTCCGGATCAAGATGGCATTGGGGATCTGGCTGACGTGTGGACAAAGGAAGGAATTGCAGAAGCAGTCAAAATCCTGTTGAATGAAAACGTTCCATTATTTGGTAGCATGATGCGGCATATCAACGAGTACCCTGATTTAAAAAGAATGCTATATGCAATACTTTTTCAGGGTGAACGAGTGGCATATAATCCGGATAATAAGATAATAGAGCTGGCTCGTATGTTTGGATATGTTGTCAATGATCATGGGATTGTCCGGGTGGCAAATCGAATTTTTGAAACTCGGTTATATAATCTTTTTCTGTCCGAAGAGGAATTGGAAAGCGTAATGAGCAGAAAAGCAAAACAGGATAGAAACCAATTTGTTCCCAATGGCAGACTTGATATGGAGCGGGTGCTTGGAAAGTTTGTAGAATACTTTCATGATATCTATGGTGAAAATGATGAGAAGTTCATAGAGGATTATGGACGCAAATTTTTTCTGTTGTATTTGAAACCGATTATAAATGGTACCGGAAACTATTATATTGAGGCGCAGACACGGGATGCAAAGCGAACAGATGTTATTGTGGATTATCTGGGTGAACAGTTTGTTATAGAACTTAAGATATGGCACGGTAATGAGTATAACGAGCGTGGCGAACGGCAGCTTGTGGAGTACCTTGATTACTTCCATCAAGAGAAAGGATATATGATTAGTTTTAACTTTAATAAGAAAAAAGAGATTGGAGTCAAAGAGTTGCAGATAGAAGGGAAAACAATTATTGAAGCTGTGGTTTAAAATATATGAAATGTCAAACCTTATTAAAAGGATATTGCTTATGATGAGGTGTATGAAGAGTAAGATAGAGGTGGAGCTTAAAGTAAAAGCTCCACCTCATATTTTTGCAGCCAATAATTCACTTGAAGTAAATATGCTAAAAGCTGCGGCCCTGCCATGAGCTGCCCATAGAATGGTCTGCCATAATCGGACGGACGCTGGATAAACTCTAGCGTCTTGTCAAGGCTTATCAGTTCCCGCAAAGGCGCACGCGTGTCGGAAAGCACTTCAATAATCGCCGTACGCAGCAGATTTTCATACGCCGGATCATAAGTCTTAGGATAGGGACTCTTTTTGCGGTAAAGCACCTCTCCGGGAAGAAGTCCTTCCGCGGCAGCACGCAGAAGTCCCTTCACAACGCCATCCTTACATTTCATCTCCCACGGCACATTCCAGAGATATTCTACAATACGATGATCCGCAAATGGAACGCGTGCTTCCAGTCCTGTGTGCATACTGGTGCGGTCCATTCTGTCAAGAAGCGTCTGCATAAACCATTTTAAATTGAGATAAGAAATTTCTCTTCTGCGCCGTTCGGTACCCGATTCCCCTTGCAGTGGAGGCGTTTCGGAAACGGTCTTTTGATACGCGGCACGCGCATATTCCTCAAGAGGAAGCAGTTCGCTCACATTGTCTTTTAAAAGCATCGTGCGCGGTGCAAAGTCCATTGACCACGGAAAGCAGTCGGCGTCAAAGCATTCCTTTTTGTGGAACCACGGATATCCGCCAAAAATTTCGTCGGCGCACTCCCCTGTTAAAGTCACTTTATGATTTCGTGCCACTTTTTTACAGAAGTACAGCATAGAAGCTTCCACGTCAGCCATACACGGCAGATCCCTCGCGTCGACAGCCTCAAACAGATAGTCAAAAAGCTCTGCGTTGGTGCATTCCAGATATTGGTGGTTGGTGCGGCTGTGAGCAATCATCATATCCACCCACGGCCGGTCCTGTGAGGGTTGAAATGCGTTTGCACGGAAATTTTTGTCGTTATCCTTAAAATCAAAGGAGTAGGTATCGAGCCGCTTACCCTGCTTTTGCAGCTCGTTGCTGCACACTGCCGTTACGAGACTGCTGTCTATACCGCCAGATAAAAAAGTACAGATTGGAACATCGGAGAGCATTTGCATCTTTATAGCATCTGTCACGAGATAGCGTGTCTTTTCAACGGTCTGCTCCCATGTGTCCGTGTGCGGGCGGCTTTCCAGCTTCCAGTACGGCTGCACGCGAAAATCGGAGCCGTAGTATTCCAGAAAATGTCCCGGCAGCAGTTCAGCTATATCTTTAAAAACACCTTTTCCATAGGTCTTTGCAGGGCCAAGACCGAACACCTCGCACAAGCCGTCGCGGTCAACCTGTGCCTTAAAGTCAGGAAAGCACAGAATCCCCTTTAGCTCGGAGGAGAAGACAAGTGTGTTTCTAAAATGGGTGAAAAACAAAGGCTTCACCCCAAGCCTGTCACGAAACAGATAGAGCTTGCGATGTGTTTCGTCCCATATGGAAAACGCAAAAATGCCGTTTAATTTCGTCACATAGTCTGTGCCGTAGAGGAGCCAGCCCATGAGAATGACTTCGGTGTCGCACGTCGTTTCAAGCATAATGCCGTCACGCTCAAGTTCCTTGCGCAGCGTAGGCATATTGTAGATTTCTCCATTGTATACAATCGTAGCACGTCTGTTGCCGAGCTGACGCGTCATTGGCTGATTGCCTAGACTTAAATCCAAAATAGAAAGGCGGGTATGGGCAAGCCCGCAGTTTCTGTCGAGAAAAAGTCCGTCGTTATCAGGACCCCTGTGTTTCTGACATTGATTCATTTTCTGAAGTATACCGTACCATCTTGAAGATTCTTCGCAAAAGTTTACGTTAAAGCTGCAAAAGCCTGCTATACCACACATGATATGATGTCCTTTCCTATTATTATGTTTATGTTATTTTGAATGTTGATAGTCCATTAAGATTGGTTGATATTGTTTATGTTCCAAAGCCATTTCGAGAGTAGGAATTAAAAGCTCTGTGTGTGCAACAAGAGAATTTGGCTTTTTCTCGTAATTGTCCTGTCCGAACGGAACGAAATAAATATTTTTACTGTTGCATAAGACGCCGATATTTTTTAAGTTCATTCCAAGTCCGTCGTTGGTGGAAATGGAAATGACAAGCGGTTTGCTGTTGCGCATATGTGCTTTTGCTGCCATAAGAACAGGTGTATCAGTAATGCCGTTTGCAAGCTTTGCAGCGGTGTTTCCCGTACAGGGCAATATTGCGAGTACATCAAGATACCCTTTTGGACCGATTGGTTCAGCACCTTCGATCGAGGTGATTGGTTCGCGCCCGGCGATTTCTTTTATTTTTATGACATATGTGTCAGGTTTTCCAAAACGACTTTCAATATTTTGTGAAGCGTTTGAGAGGATTGGGTATACATCTGCGCCGACTGCCGTGAGCTTTTCAAGCTCTGAAAACATTTTTTCAAAAGTACAGAATGAGCCGGTCAGTGCGATGCCGACTTTTTTTCCTTTTAGATTCATATGGATCCCTCCGATACAGTGTCTTTTTGAGAATGGGTTTCTAATTACTGATGTGTCTTATAACGTATTTCGAAAGCTGCTTTGCGCAGCTCTTACCGGCGTATTTTCCAGGAAGCCCGGGGCAGAAGTGGAGATTGATTCTAAGCTGTTTTGCGGCTCCATAGTCTGCGCCTGTGCGGTTTGAGGCGATATCGATGATCAGACAATCTCTGGAGGTGTGTTCAAGACAGCGCCGGTTCAGCATACATGCGGGGATTGTATTAAAAATATATTCATAGCGGAATATGGTTTGATCAAGTTTCGAAAGGCGCAGTGTATGAAAGCCGAGTGCTGCTGCGCTGGCAAGCTCTGTTTCATTTTCCGAGCAGACGGTAACGCATGAATGCAGTCCGTTTAATCGGTCCGCGATAATCTTGCCGCAGCGGCCAAAGCCAAGAACCAGACAGTAGCTTTTATAAAGTGTCGTGTTTTTGTGAAGAAGCGCTTCTAATAGAGCTCCTTCTGCCGTTGATACAGCATTTAGGATGCTTAAAGGTTCATCCAGCATAAAATCATGACAGTATATTTCCCGTTCTTCGCAGACTGCTCGGAAGCGCTCGGGGATAACGCCTGCAAATATAGTCTGATGTTTGTGAATACAGCGTTGAAATTCTGTCAAGGGGATTTCATCATTGATTTTATGTTCTTCGCAGTAGATGTTTTCGTCTTTTATAAAAGGAATTCCGCATACAATAATGTCAGCACAGTCAATGCATTCCCGCAAATTTGCGGCATAGTGAATTTTTGCCCTTAAATGCTGTCCGTATGTAATGTTTACCGTGTTGAAGCATATGACGCGGTAGCCCTTTTTTGCCAGATAAGGAGCCATATAAGCAGTGCGGCTGTCTCCGCCGATTAGTGCAATATCATATTTCGTCATTGAACTCCTCCATTGAAAATATAAATATCTGTAGTTATTGAAACTATATTGTAAAATATGATAAAATGAAAAAAAAGTTCGTAAAATCAGGTAGTATTTGATACTGCCTTCTTTTGGAGGAAAGATCAACATATGAGAATGACCACGCTTTGTTACATAGAAAACGATGGAAAATATCTGATGCTTCATCGGATAAAAAAGAAAAACGATATCAGTCATGACAAGTGGATTGGTGTGGGAGGACACGGTGAATATGGAGAGAGTCCAGAGGAGTGCCTTTTGCGCGAAGTACGTGAGGAAACAGGACTTATCTTAACGTCCTATCGTTTTAGAAGCTTGATTACGTTTGTAAGTGATGCGTGTGAACCGGAAATGATGTGCCTTTTTTCGGCGGACGGCTTTGAGGGAGAGCTTGTGGACGAATGCAATGAAGGAGAGCTTGTGTGGGTGGACAAGGAAAAGGTGCTTGATCTGCCGACATGGGAAGGCGACATCCTGTTTTTGAAACCGCTGCTTGACGGAGAGGAACGATTTTTTACGATTAAGTGCGTTTATGAAGGTGACAAGCTGATAGAAAATAAGATACAATTCTACGAATAAAGATAGAAACGGAGGAACCGTATAATGTTTGAATTAGGAAAAAGACAGACGCTTCTGGTTGTAAAAGAGGTAGATTTTGGGATTTATCTTGCCGAGGAGGCAAACGCTTCGGCAGAGGATAGGGTTTTGCTCCCCAAAAAACAAGTGCCCGCAGGGTGCAAAGTTGGCGATGAACTGGAAGTTTTTCTGTATAAAGACTCGAAAGACAGAATCATAGCCACGACGAACACGCCAAAGATTATGGTGGGTGAGGTTGGAAAACTGAAGGTTTCGCAGATGACACAGATTGGTGCATTTCTTGATTGGGGACTGGAAAAAGATATTCTACTTCCGTACAAAGAGCAGACCGGAAAAATAAAAGAGGGCGATGAACTGCTTGTCACAATTTATGTAGATAAGAGCAGCCGCCTTGCCGCAACCATGAATGTATATCATTGTCTGTCAACCGACAGCGACTATCAAAAGGACGATATGGTGTCGGGAGTTGTTTACCAGATTCATGAACATGCCGGAGCATACGTTGCGGTTGATGAGCGTTATTCCGCATTGATTCCGAAAAGGGAGATGTTTGGCAATATAAAGGTAGGAGACGTGATAAACGCAAGAGTTGCAGGGATAAAACCGGATGGAAAGCTTGATTTGAGCGTGCGTGAAAAAGCATATCTCCAGATGGAAAAAGATGCACAAAAACTGGTTGATATTATGAATACCCTTGGCGGCGCGCTTCCGTTTACAGACAAGGCGGCTCCTGAGCTGATCAGACAGGAAACGGACATGAGCAAAAACGAATTTAAGCGTGCTGTGGGGAAGCTCTTAAAAAATGGGAAAATTGTGATAGAAGCAGACTGTATTCGTCTGGCAGAATAAATCAATGCAAAAGGGTTAAAACTTATATAAAATTGCCTCGTGATTTCTATGGTCGCGGGGCAGTTTTGTTGTGTGTTCCTGACAAAACGGCGTGCACGAACACAATATTATAAAAATAAACAAAAAAATATAAAATATTTGTAAAATTATACTATCCTAAAGATATTGCAAAAAGATGAAAAAAAATGATACTATTAAATTATATTAGTAACTTTGATCCGAAAGGATCTTGGTTTTGCACGTGCACGGAGCGGTGTGTGCCCAGCGGATATAAATCAAAATAGGAGGACAAACTATGAGCAGATTTAGAAACAGATTTGTGAGACGCGTGATGGCGGTGGTATTATCTTGCGCAATGGTAGTGTCATCGTCAGGCATGACAGCGTTGGCGAGCCAGCCTTCCGAAGATACCGAGAAGGGGTATTATGAACAAACAGAAGATACCCGCGAGGAAAGCGATGATGGCGACGTTGAGATCGCGGAGGAGATCGAAGACAACGTAAGCGACATTGCAGATTCAGAAGATGATGCAAACAGTGCGGATTCTGAGAAAGAAGACAAAGAAGAGAACAACAAGGGCGACGAGGACGAAAGTTCAGAAGTTGACAAGAGCAGCGAAGACGAAAGTTCGGAGATTGACGAGAGCAGCGAAGACGAAAGTTCGGAGGTTGACGAGAGCAGCAGCAGTCAGCCGGGTGATGAGACAGAGGTTTATGTAGAAGAGGAGACATTTGACTTTGAGACCAATGCCAATTCCAGAGACTATACAAAAGAGAAGTTGGAAGAGACGTTTTTAGGAATTACCTTTAACAATATAGTGGGAGACGGAAAAGGTCACGGAGTCATTACGAACAGCAGAAAGACACCCACCATGGTACTGAATCTGTCTAATGAGGCAAACATCACTGTAAAAACCTGCTGTTATGGAGAGGCAACAAGCGCAACTATGACGGCATCTTCGGGAACAGTAGAAAATACAACATGGAAAGAGGGAACAAACGAAGAAGACGGAACGGATTTAAACGGATTAGAGTTTACTATCACAGAAGCAGAAGCGGGAAAGGTGACGCTGACGTTTTCAAAAGGCACATGGATTCACAGTCTTGCCGTTGAGTATGTAAATGAGGAAGAATCGGAAGACGGAAACAGTGGCTCAGAGGAAGGTTCGGAGGAAGACAAAAGCTCAGGTTCAGAGGAAAGCGAGACAGACACACCTACGCTTCTCGCGACGGAGAGTTATGTTACTGCAAGAGAGTATGATTCCTCAACAAAAGAGGGCTCAGAAGTAGGTAATTCAACAGAAGAGGGCTCGGAAGTCGATGACTCGGAAGAAGAGGAATCACAGCCGATTAAGGACGATACGGTAGAGGATAAGATAAAGGCAGATCCGGATGCAGCAAAAAAGACAATAAAAATGTCCGATGCCGATGCGATCAAAATACAGGCGGCAGACATTGTAGAGAACAAAAAGTATAATTATGCCGTATCGGTTACTTACACTTATAAGACGGAAAAAGACGGAAAGCCCGTTACATACCAGCAGCAGCTCACAGAGGGCGTACACTATGAAGTTGAGAAAAAAGAAAATACCGATGGAACATGTTATGTAATGGTTTACGGACTTGGCGAAACAGATTTAGGTATCTTTGTAGATTCCGAGAAGTCAAACAATTACACGATATGGACATCAAAAGATGCAAAAGAAAAGAAAGCCAAAGACCTTTCAAAGGCAAAGATTAAGTTGGACTATAAGAGTGCGACATTTACAGGCAGCTATATTACGCCGGGAGTGACAGTGACTGACCCTGCGGATAAATCTAAAAATCTGACAGAGGGAACAGACTACACGGTTGTATACAAAAACAATGTAAATGTAGGTAAGGCAAGCGTTACGGTAATCGGAACCAAAGGCGAATCAGGCTATTTCGGTTCGGCTACAGCTACATTTAGCATTAAGGCAGCTCCCCTTGCAAAGTCCACAGTAAATATTAAGGCTGACAATATTACAGATATTGTCAACAGTGTAGGCAATAAGGTTAAGGCAGAAGAAAAGGAAAAGGGAAAAGACTTTGTGTATAAAGGCGAGCCGATAACGTTCAAAAACCTTACGTTAGAGTTTGTCAGCGGTAACGAGAAAACTACGCTCAGCCCGTCAACTTACATAGTAACGTACAAGAAGAATACGGCAAAGGGCACGGCAACAGCTACGATTAAGGGATTGAACAATGTATCGGGCGCTATCACGATATCGTATGATATCACGAATGCAGTAGCAGATACTGCAATCAAGGACTTGGAAACCAGCACAGCTACAACTCCGCTTGACGGCGAGTATTCTTCAAAGGGTGTAAGGCTTACGGAAATTGAGGTAGGCGGTGTAACCCTGAAAGAGAACGTAGATTACAAGGCGGATTATAAGGAATGCTCAAAAACCGCTGAGCTGAATAAAACGGAAAAGGTTTACATAACAGGACTGGGTTCTTATAAGAAAGTATTTGAGAAGGTTCCTGTACAGGTTAAGACAGGACCGGGCAAGTTCCACTTAAAGAAGAGCGGCGTGACGGTAGATAAGTCGAAGATTTATGACAAGAAGAGCGGCAGTCTCGATGCCAAAAAGCTTATAAGCGCGGCAAAGATAACCGACGCGTCAGGCGCAACGATTAAGCCGGAGGCTATTGACACGACAAAAATTGTACTTAGAAACAATAAAATTACGCTGACGCCAAGCGATACAACAAATTATAAGGAGTCGGATTTAACAGACCTTCATGTAGCAACAAAGATTACCGCTGCATTAAAGCAGAACAAAACAGATGTTCTAAAAGGATATTTTGACGGCGTAAACACTGCTACAACGACAGAGACAGCAATTGTAAATACCCTTACAAAATTAACGGCAACGCCGGCTGTATTAACAACGCCTGGCATAACGAAAAACGACATTTCCATCGTTTCATACAAGAACAACCACAAGCTTGGAAAGGCCACTGTGATAATTAAGGCTACGGACAACAGCGCTTACTATGGCACAATGAACGTGAAGTTTACGATAACCGCGGTTTCCGGAGCGGGTCGCAAGGAGAGCTCGGACTATCCTGACGATCCTGATGACCCTAATAACCCTGATGATCCTAAGCTGCGAACCGAATGGAGTTTCATGGAAGGCAGCGAACTCATGGGTGAAAACGGCGTACTGATTCAAGGCGGCACAGGTACAGTGGAAGGACTTGAGATTGACGCTACCGCATCCGGCGCAAAATTCCAAACCAAGGATAGAGAAGAGTGGGCGCTGGTAGGTGCGGGAACAATAATCAAAGTGCCCGTAGCGGAAGCATGTAGCGTGACCATAACGGTTCAAGACAGCAATTCAAAGTATACCGTAGACGGCAAGGCAAATACGGCTGCCGAAGAAAGCTTCTTATGCAAAGGCACGGATGGTTATGTTACGATAGAAATAACAGAAAATGACGCCTATATCGGGTTAATTAAGGTAGAATCTTTAGATTATGGCGAGGTAGAAGAAAAAGAAGATTCTTTGTTCCTGTATCTTGGACCTGATTCTATTTTATCAGGAAAAGGTGAGATTATTTCGGCTACAAAATATGAAGACTTAGATGGTACCTATGTTACTGATAATCTCAAAGATAACAACGGCAAAGCACAGCTTCGATATCCGAGTGTGAATTTAGCTGATTACTCTTATAAAGGATTTAACGCTGTGGACCTTTATGTCGGATATCCGAGCGCGAAAGGCTCAGCGGAAGCATCCATAAAAGTAGGTGATATTGAAATCGCTAAATTTGATGAGATCGCTATGGGAACAAACAGTAATGACTGGTCGCCGATAAAAGTTACTGCCACGCTTATCGATAGTAACGATGTAAAAAATGCCAGCGGAAAAGTTACTGTTGACATTACAAAAAAAAGCGGCACTTATTGCGGCAATTTTGCCTATATCAGATTTTATAACGATTCATCTCTTCCAAACGGCTCGTCAGGAGGCGATATAGGAGAGGCTATTTATCTTGACGAAACCCGTACTTTTGAGGAGAGAGCAGCTGACTTGGTTGCAAGAATGACGGTTGATGAAAAAATCGCACAGCTTCAATACCAGTCTCCGGCTATAAGCAGACTGGACGTAAGCTCTTATAATTATTGGAAAGAGGCTCTCCACGGAATAGCAAGACAAGGCAAGGCGACTTCTTTCCCTACAGCGCTTTCAATGTCAAATACATGGAATCCTGAGCTGATTCAAAGCATGGCTGATGTTATATCTGATGAGGCGAGAGGAAAAAATAACAGATATAATCTCTCTTATTGGAGTCCGACAGTAAATATGGCCCGTGACCCAAGATGGGGAAGAAATGAGGAAGGTTATGGTGAAGACCCTTATCTTGCCGGTCAGATTGGCGCTGCCTTTGTAAAGGGACTTCAGGGAACAGATGACGCTGATAACGGCGGCTATTTAAAAACAATTGCTACTGTTAAGCATTTCGCTGCCAATAATAATGAGTCATACCGAAGAGGCGGCTCATCTAAAATGACAGAATTTAATTTCAGAAACTATTACACAAGAGTATTTCAAAATATAACAGAGGAAGTTATGCCGGCATCTGTTATGGCATCTTATAATGCTACAACAATATATAGAAACGGCAGTATATTATATAACTATAAACCGTCGGCTGCAAACTCTTATTTACTGCAGCAGACTTTAAGAAGAAACTGGGGATTTGACGGATATGTTACAAGTGACTGCGGCGCGGGAGATGACTTGGTTAATTCTAATTATTATAAAAATGGCCTTCTTGGAAATACGACATCAGATAAAGGCGCTTATCTCGCGGAGGCATTTAAAAACGGCCTGAATGTTGAATGTTATTTAAGCGGATATAATGCTGTTAGTAAAGATGGCACCGAGATGGTTGAAAAAGGATATTTAACTACCGGAGAACTTGACAGAGCTGTTTATGAGTTATTTCTTCAAAGGTTTAAAACAGGAGAGTTTGACCAGGACGGCGGAAAATATCGCAAAATCACTTCTAGCGATATAGAGTCTCCGGCGCATATAGATAAGGCTGAAGAGGTCGCTGAAGAAACATGGGTGCTCCTTGAAAATAAAAATAATGCACTTCCTTTAAACGGCAAAGGAATCGGCAGCAGCACAAATAGCGACAGTTATAATGTCGTTGTTGTCGGAAATCTGGCCGGTGCAGCGCTTCTTGGGGATTATACCGGAGCTCCTGAAAACGTAGTTTATCCTATTGACGGTATAAGAACGGCTGTTCAAGAAAAATTCCCAGATGCTGAAGTCAATTATCTCAGCGCTGTAGCGGATGACGAAAAACTTTTTAATATAAAGAGTATTAATCTTGTTTTTGAGAATGGCAGCAAAAAAGCTATTAATTTATCAGACGCTAAAAATGTAAAAGGTATGACAGCAGAAGGCGGAATCTGGAAAGATATTACTCCGTCTGCCGGCGCTACATTTGAAAACGTTGATATCACAAACTTAGCGACGATTGAGGTTGAGATGGCAGCAGGAGCTCAGATCGGCGGCAGCATTAATTTTGCTATCAGTGATGGACCGGCTATCTGCTCTGTCGGCTCACAGCTAACAGCTGATACCGACACTTACGTTGTATGCTCAGCGAAATCTACCGGTAAAGACGGCGGTTACGATGGAATAAGAGATTTATATATAACTTTTGGTGCAGATTCAACTTTCTCTGTTGAGAAATATAAAGATAAACTTGATTCGGCTGATGTTATCATAGCTTACGCCGGAACAATCCCGAAACAAACTACCTATAATGTAAGCGGTGACTCAGACTCCGCTGAATCAAATGACAGAGAAGATATTGAAATACCGGCACATCAGTATCACGTAAAAGATATCTGCTCGGTTGATGCGTATGCTTCTAAATCTATTCTTGTTATGTCTACTGTTGGTCAGATGAACATTGAGCCGTATAAAGATAAATGTGCCGCTGTTCTCTGGACATCATACAATGGTCAGACGCAGGGAACCGCACTTGGAAAAGTATTAGTCGGAGATGTTAATCCATCAGGAAGACTTACGACAACTTGGTATAAGAATGCTGACGTGCAAAAAATGGAACTTTCAAATACGACGGACCAAAAAGTCGGAAATATCAGCGGAAAATATACAGATTATGACATACAGCCTCACGGAGATGACCCGGGTCATACGTATCAGTATTATAAAAATACGCCGGTTTATCCTTTTGGATATGGCAAAAGTTATACCAATTTTGATTATTCCAATATCAAGGCCAATACATCCACAAATGTTGGTCCTAACGATAAAATCTCGTTCAGTATTGACGTCAAAAATTCAGGAGATAGAGCCGGTAAAGAAGTTGTTCAGCTTTATGTTAAATATCCTGAACTTACAGGTAACGACCTGAATGCATTTGACCAGAGTCTTATGCCTAACAAACAGCTGAAAGGCTTCAAAAAAGTTGAAATACAGGCTGGCGGATCTGAAACGGTCAATATTGAATTAGATGTAAGGGATATGTATTTATACAGTGAAAAATTACAAAAAGATTTTGTTCCTAACGGCACATATACTGTTTATATCGGAAAAGATGCCAGTGATGAATCTCAGATGGTACAGTTTACTGTTACAGGAAATCTTGAGAGCAAAATCAAAACTGTCAAAGCGATCCCTGACGGAATATTATTAAAGGGCCTTGTAGATGAAAACGGTGAGAATGTAACGACTAATAATGAGATTAAACCTAATTTATCAACTGTTTTGACAGATGAGAGCATATTATTTGACGACAGCACAGGTGTTCCTAATGGTGTTACTGTAGAATATATTTCTGCTAATCCGGACATCGCTGTGGTAAATGAAAAAAATGCGATTGTCTCTGGCCATAAACCGGGAACTACTTATATTACCGCAAAAGTTACTTATAATGGCGAGGCAAAAGAGACTACTTTCCCTGTTGTAAATGAAATATCCTATAAACCCAGTCAAAATGAGATTGACAGCGCTTTAAACAAACTTGAAGAATCTTTTAAGGCTTATGAGGAGGATGATTATTCAACTGCAAACTGGAAAGAACTTCAAAAAATTAAAACGGATGCGGAAGCCGATATTAAAAAAGCCGAAAGAATGGCTGATGTTAACACATTGCTTAGCAAAGCGATTAGTGATATGAAAGAAATTATAGCCAAAAAGGATATTGAAGATGCCAAAGCTCAAATCAATGAGGCTTATAATGAACTTTACAACAACCATACATTCTATAAAGATGAAACTTTCGCTAAAATAACAAAAATCAAAGATGACGGTTTATCTTCGGTTGACAGTATTACGAAAAAAACGGAGCTTAAAAATAAAATTTCAGAGGTAATTGAGGACATGAACGCTATAGAGGTAGATAATTTTACCACTGAGAAGAATGTATATCAATTAAGCTCTAAAAATGAAAAACATATCGTAAACGGTATTATTGATTACAGGGAGGGCGGTATCGCTCCATATGTAATTGACGGTGTCAAGATTAGCGGCACTATTACAAATAATGCTCCAAATAATGATATTGTAATGCAGGTTTCAGATGGAAATAATATTATTGAAAGCAATATTATCTGGCAAATAGAGAAACTTGACAAATCAGGCAGAAAAGTTGCTGATATTGACAGAAATACGGGCAGACTTACGATTTATGGAAACGGTCTTGTACGCATTACAGCGATTGACACACAAAATGATAAATACGGTACTCTTGATGTTTATGTGAATACTCAAATTGAGGGTGAGTACGCTGACGAAGCCAATGGCGCTAGGATGGATGACGTAAAGAATAATGCCAGCGGACTATCAGCGGCAACAAACGGAATAGGAAACAATGCAGGAAGTACAAAAGACTATTGGGTTAAATATAACTCTGTAAGACTCAAAAACATTAAGGATATTTTTATCAGATACTCAAATAAAGATAAAGATCCTCAACTAATAAATGTTGCAGTTGATGATGGAAAGGGCGGAAAAACGATTATAGCTACTTTAACCTCAGCAGCAGGAAGCGGTCAATGGTATAATTGGGAACCTGATACGAAATTTACGATTAATACAGAAAGATTAAATGCTGTTACACTTGATGCGAATGGCTGCGCTGATATATATATCCAAACCAATGCATTGAATTTTGATTACTTCAGATTGACTTACTCAGATAGCGCTTCTGCAGCTTCTTATTCTGACACTATAAATGTTTTGAGCGGTTCCTCTGCTTTTGAATCAAGCAGTAATGCAGATACACCTGTTCAGACAATAAATTGGGGAACTTCTGAAATTCTTCTGACGAAAAATACTTCTACAGGCGCCACTAAAATTTGGAATGTCATTAACGATCGTTTAAAAACGGAGGTTAATCTGGAGTATTTTGCAGAGTCTGATGTTGATTATAGCAAAATGGACCTGAAAATTAATTGTCTTGCAGCGTATAAAGACAGAGTTTATGCTGGTTGTGATAATGGTCTTGTGGTTGTTATTACGGAATGTCCAAAATGCTATAAACTGAAAAAAGTTTCCGCTATAGATATGAAAAGCATGAGTATTTCCGGTGAAACCATGACTGCAAGTGACGGAACAAAATCGATTGATCTTAATATGACCGATATCGGCGGTGATTCTATTGAGATTGATGAAGCTAACCTTTTGGAGGCTAACGGCGGTGTGTTTGTTGATGTCCGCTCTGCTGAGGAATTTGCTGAAAAATCCGTTAGTGGTTCTGTTAATATTCCGGTTGATGATATTCAAGAGGGATTGGCTTCATACAGCAAAGATACTGTTTTGATTTTCTATTGCGCTTCCGGTACAAGAGCTAACGAAGCAGTAAAAAAAGCGAAAGATATGGGATTTACGAATGTCTATAATTTAGGAAGTATAAAAAAATTTGGTTTGTAATTTGAAAAACGAAAATGTTCAAAAGGGGCTGTCGCTAGTGCGACAGCCCCTTTGACTGGTTCGGACAGACTAAATGCTAATGTCGATGTTTCCGCCAATGTCAGGGTTGACAGAGCGCTCTAAAGCGGCAGAGTCCAAAAGCTCCGTAACAGAGCTTCCCATCGATTCAGCCATATCAAGCGATTTTGCAAGCATGGCAGTACCAACACCGTTCAAAAGATTTGTCTGCGCGATATTCATGGAAAGTTTTGCAATATCCATAGTAACCGCCTCCATTCTTGGAAATAATATTCCAATTAGTATTTCGGCTAAATTGGGTAAAAACTTAAATAGTGAAAAAATGCATAAAAATTTTCTGGTTTGCTATAGATTTTTTTGTAAAAATGTATTAAAATAAAAACAGATTTTGTTAATTTTGACCGACACTTTATAAAAGTAAGGAGCGTGAAACATGATTTCGAATCAGATTATGCAGAACACTATTGAAGGAATCAAGGCGATTGCAAGGGTGGAGCTCTTTGTGGCAGATATCGACGGAAAGGTTGTCGCTTCGACAAAAGCGATTGGAAACACCTTTGAGCATTCCGTGCTTGAGTTTGTGAAATCTGCTGCGGATAGTCAGGAGCTTCAAGGTTGTCAATTTTTTAAGATTTATGATGACCAGCAGCTCGAATATATCCTGATTGCAAGTGACGCGGGAGAGAATGCATACATGGTGGGTAAGATGGCAGCGTTTCAGCTGCAGAACCTGATGATTGCATATAAGGAACGCTTTGATAAGGACAATTTTATCAAGAACCTTCTTCTTGACAACCTGTTGTTGGTAGATATTTACAGCCGCTCGAAAAAACTGCATATTCAGACTGATGTGAAACGCGCCGTACTGATCGTAGAGTCGCCAAATGGCAAGGACGCAAATATTCTTGAGAGAGTGCGCGAAGGATTTGGACAAAACGGTAAGGATTTTGTCACAGCCGTCGATGAAAATAATGTGATTGTCGTAAAGGAAGTGTCCGATAGCGAGACAAACCGCGATATTGATAAGTATGCAAGAGCGATTGCGGATTGCCTTATGAAGGAGGGTATTAAGGACATACACATTTCATACGGCACAAATGTTAAGGAAATAAAGGAAGTAAGCCGCTCCTACAAGGAGGCGAAGATGGCGCTTGATGTCGGGAAAATTTTCTTTGCGGAGCGAGACATTATCGCGTATAGTGAGCTGGGGATCGGACGATTGATTTATCAGCTTCCCATACCGTTATGCAAGATGTTTATCAAGGAAATCTTTGGGGGAAAGAGTCCTGATGACTTCGATGAGGAAACGCTTACAACAATCAACAAGTTCTTTGAAAATTCGCTGAATGTGTCGGAAACATCGCGTCAACTGTTTATCCATAGAAATACACTCGTATATCGTCTAGACAAGCTGCAAAAGAGTACAGGGCTTGATTTGAGAGTATTTGAGGATGCGATTACGTTTAAGATTGCATTGATGGTAGTACGCTACATGAAGTATATGGAGTCTTTTGAGTATTGATACTGGTGAGCTGTGCATTGGCATGGAAAAGCACGCTCGCAAGCTTGCTTGAGAGAGGGCTTTTGTATGACAATATAGGGCGATTAGCCCAAGCGAGATGAAGCAAAGCGAAATCGAGCTTGCACAGCGGAGTATAAAGATTAAGATAATATAGGGGTGAAAAGGTTGAAAATTGAAATTTTCAACCAACAAGTTTTAAATGTGAATGAGTTCACATTTAAAACTTGCAGATACTGAAAGGAGTATAGATATAGAAATGAGAACTACAATGAGAAACCGTGCAGTTTCGGCGGATAATGATGCGGTGATTTTAATGGAAAATGTAAGCAAAGCTTATACCGTAGGTGTACCGGCATTAAACGACGTGAATCTGCATATTAATAAAGGGGAATTTGTCTTTATCGTAGGCGACAGCGGATCGGGAAAGTCTACTTTGATCAAACTTTTACTGCGGGAG
Organism: Lachnospiraceae bacterium; assembly: GCA_014804225.1. Taxonomy (GTDB): domain Bacteria; phylum Bacillota; class Clostridia; order Lachnospirales; family Lachnospiraceae; genus COE1. The sequence goes on along the minus strand of JAAVAF010000015.1, from coordinate 8,697 downwards.
CTTTTGCCGACGTCCGGAAGGGTCATTGTCAACGGAACCGATGTGGCGCGCCTGAAACGCAAAAGTATTCCGAAGTTTCGAAGAAGCTTAGGTGTCGTGTTTCAGGATTTCCGTCTGTTAAAGGATCGGAATGTGTATGAGAACGTTGCGTTTGCGCAGCGCATTATACAGATGCCAAACCGTGAGATACGCAAGAATGTGCCGTCTATTTTATCTACCGTAGGTCTTGCGGGAAAGTATAAGGCAAGACCCAAGCAGCTTTCCGGAGGAGAGCAGCAGCGGGTTGCGCTTGCGAGGGCATTGGTCAACAAGCCGAAAATATTGCTTGCCGACGAGCCGACAGGTAATCTTGACCCGAAAAATTCATGGGAAATTATGAATTTGCTTGAGAAAATAAATGATAATGGAACAACAGTTCTGGTAGTCACACACAATCGGGAAATTGTAAATTCTATGCGGAAACGTGTCATTACAATGAAGAAAGGCATCATCGTAAGCGATGAGGAGGAAGGTGGCTACATCGATGAGGATTAATACATTATTTTATTGCATCAAGCAAGGAATACGAAATATTTTTAAGAATAAATGGTTTACGCTTGCATCGGTGGCAACCATTTCTGCGTGTCTGTTTTTGTTTGGATTGTTTTATGCAATCCTCACCAACTTTCAGCATGTTATGAAGAATGCGGAGGAGCGGGTGCCGGTCAGTGCGCTTTTGGAGGCAGGCTTAAGCGATGAGCGTGTACAGGAGATGTCTAATATGATTTCAAAACGCTCCGAAGTAAAAGAACTCATCTATGTAAATGCCGACGAAACATGGGAGACATTTGCCGAGGAAATGAATTTCGGCGATGTAAGCATTTTTACGGAAAATCCACTCGAGGAATGCGCACATTTTGATATTTATATGAAAGATGTGTCATCGCAGTCGGAGCTGGTGGCATACCTTGAGGCAATCGATGGCGTCCGGAAGGTTAATCAATCGGCGCTTACCGCGCAAACGCTAACCGGCGTGAATGCGATTATCGGCTATGTGTCGGTTGGCATTATCTTAATCCTGTTTCTTGTATCAGTGTTTTTGATTAGTAATACGGTGACGATTGGTATTTCGGTACGTAAGGAAGAAATCCAGATTATGAAATATATTGGTGCGACGGATTTCTTTACAAGATCGCCGTTTGTGATTGAGGGTATTGTCATTGGTTTTGTGGGCTCTCTGATACCGTTGGTTGCAGTGTATTTTATTTACAACGAGGCAATGATGTATGTAGCGGGAAGATTTCCGTTTTTATCTCAGATATTTGAATTTTTGCCTGTGGGGACGGTGTTTTCTACACTTGTTCCGGTATGCATCGCAATCGGCGTGGGGATTGGATTTTTGGGAAGCTTTACGACAGTTAGAAAACATCTTAGTGTATGACGAACATCGTCTGACGATGTTCGCCTTAGAAATACGGAAAGGCAAGGTTTTATGCGGCTTGGGCATACTGATAAAAGGAGTTTCAAGAGGACAGCATTTTTATTGGCAGTCACAATCATGATGACTGCCTGTTTTGCAAATGTTTGTCCTTTGATGAGTCAGGCAGATGAGGTTTCGGATTTAAAGCAGAGCATCGCCAAAAAGCAGAAAGAGATCGAGGAAACACAAAGTCAGAGAAAGCAGCTTGAAGGCGGTCTTACGGATGTAAAACAGGTGATAAACAGCTTGGAGCAGTCAAAGAGTAATCTTGCCTCTTATGTGAGCCAGCTTGATACGGAGCTTACGGCTGCGCAGACAAGAATTACGGAGCTGTCTGATATGATTACCCAAAAGGAGGAGCAAATCGTTCAAACAAAGGCGGAGCTTGATGAGGCGCTTGCTAAGGAGGCGTCGCAGTATGAGGCGATGAAGGCGCGAATCAAGAATATGTATGAGCGCGGAAACAGCTTTTATCTGGAGGCGATTTTCAGTGCGTCGTCTTTTGGTGATATGCTCAACCGTGCGGATTACGTGGAGAAGCTCACGGAGTCTGACAGAAATATTCTCGAGAATTTTAAAACCACAAGAGAGTATGTAGAGGTGTGCAAAACACAGCTTGAGGAGGAGCAGGAGCTTTTAGAGGAAGCAAAAGCCAATGTAGAAAAAGAGCAGGAGTCGCTTGAAACGCTGATTTCAGAAAAGCAGACAGAAATCCAAGCATATGAGGCGGACATCAACAGTAAGGAAGCGGTTATCAGGGAATATGAGGCGGAGATTGCGGCGAGAAACGCAGAAATTAAGGCGCTTGAAGATGCCGTAAAAGTGGAGCAGGCGGCGCTTGAGGAGGCGTCAAATCCGAAACGGAAATATGACGGTGGTATGTTTGCGTGGCCGGCGCCTTCTTACACAAGAATTTCCGATGACTACGGAGAAAGAGAGATACACCCGGTACTTGGCGTGAAAAAGTTTCACAACGGTGTGGATATGGCGTCGCCGGGCGGCTCGCCAATCCTTGCCGCATACGACGGTACGGTGGTGGCGGCAACATACAATTCGTCGATGGGCAATTACATTATGATTGACCACGGGGATAATCTGTTTACGATATATATGCACGCCTCAGCGCTCTACGTATCAAAAGGAACGGAGGTCGTAAAGGGGCAAAAAATTGCGGCTGTCGGAACGACAGGACGATCTACGGGAAATCATTTACATTTCAGTGTAAGATTGAACGGAAATTATGTAAACCCTTGGGGATATCTAAAATAATGGAAGAATGATAGAAAGGTATCATCATGCAAAATCAATATAATGGCGGAATGAATCAATATAACAACGGAATGAACCAATATAACAACGGAATGAACCAATATCCGTACAATCAGGGTGGTGGGAACCAAGAAAAGAGTACGAAATCATTTGTGGCGGGGCTTGCCACAGGAATGGCAGTGACGATGTGTGTGTTCTTGTTTGCTTTCGCGGTCGTTCAGTTTGGCAAAGGCATACAGCGGGGAATGGAACGGATCGAATCGGAGAATGGGGTTGTAGGCGAGAGCATTACAGATGAGGCAGTCGTAAAAAAGCTTGGCATTTTAGAGGAAACGATACAGGAGCTTTTCTGGCAGAATGTCGACAGTGAAACGCTGCAAAATGGCGCGTACAGAGGAATGTTAGATTCGCTTGATGATCCGTACAGTGTATATTATACATCAGAGGAGCTTATCGCACTGCAGGAGCAGACGCAAGGCATTTATTACGGAATCGGTGCGTATATTACGCAAGATACAGAAACTGGCTATGTGATGGTTAGTGGAATTATTAAAAACACGCCCGCCGAAGAAAGCAATCTTATGCAAGGCGATCATATCTATGAGATTGACGGTGAGAGTATGTATAATAAGGACAGCTCTTATGTGGTCAGCAAGATAAAGGGTGAAGAGGGCACGTATGTTACTGTTACGGTGCTGCGAAGTGGTGAGGAAGACCCGATTGACATTGACGTGCAGCGCAGACAGATCGAGAGCCCTACCGTCGAATATGAAATGTATGATAACAAAATGGCATATATCCAGATTACCGAATTCGATCTGGTGACGTCAAAACAGTTTGAGGAGGCGTTGGAACAGGCGAGACAGGAGGGAATGCAGGGACTGATTATCGACCTTAGAAGCAATCCCGGCGGAAATCTGTCCACAGTATGTGAGATTGCAAGAATGCTGCTTCCAAAAGGACTTATCGTGTATACGGAGGATAAGTACGGGAAGCGTGAGGAGTATACCTGTAACGGTCAGAACGAAATCGATGTGCCGCTTGTGGTGCTTACAAACGGATACAGCGCGAGTGCATCGGAGATTCTTGCAGGCGCTGTTAAGGATTATGGGATTGGAAAGTTGGTCGGAACAACAACCTATGGAAAGGGAATTGTACAGAAAGTGATAAACCTTTCCGACGGTTCGGCAATGAAGATAACGGTTAGCACATATTATACGCCGAATGGGAACAATATTCACCAGATTGGCATTGATCCCGACGTGGAGGTGGCGTTTGATGCCGAGCAGTATAAAAACGGCGTCGATAACCAACTTGAGACGGCAAAACAGGTGTTGGGAGAAATGATGAATTAAAGCGTAATCTCATAAAAAGCAGCATCATGTGTCAAAGCATTCCGGTTTTTGTAATCAAATAAAAGATAGACAGAGGCTTCTTGCCTGACTGTACAATCAAGAGGGTTTTCATGCCATACAGGGTATGAAAACCTTTCTATATGTGTCATTCTCAGAAGCTGTACGGATTTGCAGCCTTCGTAATGCTTCAAATACTGCGGATTTTGTGCTTCGCGCTCAAAAAACGAGCGCAGCTTTTCCTTGTCAATTGCATTTTCGGGAGAAAAGTCTGGTCTGCTTTTTAAATTTTCACGTAAATACAAATCAAAGGTAAGCAATTCAATAAAAAGTTCTCGTTTGTCGGAGGCAACAGAGCATGCGAAATCCAAAAGCACCTGATACCGATAAGTTCTTGACGGCGTGCTGATACAATACCCGTTTGCGCGGTAATAGTCGGCAAGTGCCTCGTACATTTGAAACGGTGTGGAGAATTCCTGTAACAGTACAGGAAGGATATGCGTAAACTGATTGGAATTATAGTAAAGCTCAACCATTTCCTCAATCCCTTTGAGCTTTAGAATATCACCGAAAGTCAGCCATTTTGTGTACAAAACCTCATAGGGCGGCTGGCTATTGTATACAATTCCGTATTCGGCAGCGTGCTGCTCCATTGGAGAACCCTTTAATACCTTTAAGAACCCAAGCTGTAGCTGATTGGGAGCCATTGCATATACATCATTAAAGGAATTGGCAAAGCTGTTATAATCTTCATAGGGAAGCCCCGCAATCAAATCAAGATGTTGATGAATATTATGAAAACTACGGATAGCTGCAACAGTTTTCTTGAGTCTGTCAATATCCATAGATCGGTTAATTGCATCGAGTGTGATTTTGTTGGTAGATTGTACACCGATTTCAAGCTGAATCAGACCGGGGCGCATGTCGCGCATCACGTCTAGCTGCGCATCATTTAATAAATCGGCGGCAATTTCAAAATGAAAATTCGTTACGCCATTGTCATTTTCTTTGAGGTATCGCCATATGGAAAGGGCATGTTCCGCGTTGCAGTTAAAGGTACGGTCGATCAATTTTACCTGAGGAACACGATTGTCAAGAAAATATTGCAGCTCCGATTTTACGAGGTCGATATCGCGCAGCCGTACGGATTTGTCAATGGAAGAGAGACAGTAGGCACAACGAAAAGGACATCCGCGTTGGGATTCGTAATATAAGATACGATTACTAAATATGACACTTGTGTCATAAAACTCGCTGTTATAGATAAAGGGAAGCCGGTTAATGTCAACAAGCGTACGTTCTCCGGTAAAGCCGTCTTTACAGACAATCCCTTTGATGTCGGACAGAGGCAGGCGTTGTTCCCAATAGTGCTTTAAAAGTTCCAAAAAGGTATCTTCACCTTCGCCGATCATGATACCGGTAAGCTGAGGAAACTCCTGCATTAGCTGCCCGGCATGAAAAGAAACCTCGGGTCCGCCAAGCCAGAGGTTTGTGTCGGGCAGTATTTTCGGAAGTTCTGCCAGTAAATCCCGTATTTCATTTTGGTTCCATATGTAGCAGGAAAATGCTGCAACCTGTGGCTTTTGTCGATATAATTCAGCAAGGATTGTGTTTGTCGGTTGGTTAATGGTATACTCAGCAATCTCAACGGTGCAGCCGTTTGGGCGGTTGGGGTAATATTTGTCCGCGTATGCTTTCAGACTGTAAATGGCGGGATTGGAGTGAATATATTTAGCGTTTATTCCAACTAATAAGACTTTTTGATTCATTGGAAGGCTCCTGTTTATTAGTTGTTCATATCGGCAAGTGCGTTTAATTCATTCTGCATCAAGGCTTGTGCTACAATACCGAGACCAAACGCGTAAAGAATTAAATAAAGTGTTCCATTGTTACCCGCGGGCATTCCATGTTTCTGTCTTGCAATGTCAATTTTTTCACCTTGCTTGTAAGTCCAGTAAAAACCGTAAATACTGCAAGTAACAAGTGTCAGTAAAAAAGCAGTCCCACCAGAGGTGTCATCCGTGTTTGCTGCAGTATTTGCATCATTTGTCAGGCAAATAAACCAATAAATTTGATAAATACTAAACGTAACAATGGATAAAATAATACATATTGCAATGTTTCTTTTTTGAATCATAAAAAATCCTCCATTCTTGCCAAAGTCTGCGAATTCTTGACAGCGAAAAGCGTAAGCTTTTTGATGTATGCAGGCGTAAGCACAATATTTGCAAAACGAACAAGTTCGTTTGTGAAAAATTTATTTTTCACACTATCTCCTTTGTATAAAATTTTTATAGATATTTTAACGTAGTATATATTAATCGATATGCTATGTCAAGATGAGAAACACGATCCAAATGATCAACTGCAAATTGCAGAAATAAAAAAGTATACAAAACCTCTATACTTTTTTTATTTTTGTGGTATACTGAAAAAGAACATATATTTGGTGTGGAGTACAGAATATGGATAAATTTATTTTACATTCGGAATACCAACCGACAGGCGACCAGCCGCAGGCGATAGAAACGCTTGTGAACGGTTTCAAAGAGGGCAACCAGTTTCAGACGCTGCTTGGCGTTACAGGTTCGGGAAAGACATTTACAATGGCAAATATTATAGCGGCATTGAACAAGCCGACCCTTGTGATTGCGCATAACAAGACGCTTGCGGGGCAGCTTTACGGTGAGTTTAAAGAATTTTTCCCCGAGAATGCGGTGGAGTATTTCGTTTCCTATTATGATTACTATCAGCCGGAGGCGTATATCCCTTCGTCTGACACATACATTGCAAAGGATTCCGCTGTCAATGATGAAATTGACAAATTAAGACTTTCGGCTACGGCATCGCTTACCGAGCGGCGTGACGTGGTGGTGGTGGCATCGGTATCCTGTATCTATGGTTTGGGAAGTCCGGACGAATATCATTGCATGATGCTTTCGCTGCGTCCGGGAATGACGAAGGACAGGGATGCGGTTATCCATGCGCTGATTGAGATGCAGTATGATCGGAACGATATTGACCTTGAAAGAGGACGGTTTCGCGTGCACGGTGACGTGGTGGATATCAATCCTGCGCAGGGCGGTGACTGTCTGATCCGCGTGGAATATTTTGGAGATGAAATTGACCGACTCTGTGAGATTGACCCTGTGACGGGGAAGGTAACGGCAACGTTAGAGCATGTGACGATTTTTCCGGCGTCACATTATGTGGTGGCACCCGAGAAAATAAAGATTGCTTGTGAGAATATTGAAGCAGAGATGAAGGAACGTGTGCGTTATTTCAAGAGCGAGGACAAGCTGTTAGAGGCGCAGCGCATTTCGGAGCGCACAAACTTTGATGTGGAGATGCTTCGGGAAACGGGATTTTGTTCCGGGATTGAGAATTATTCCAGACATTTGAGCGGCACCAATGAGGGCGATCCGCCGTATTGCCTGATGGACTTTTTTACAGATGACTTTCTAATTATCATTGATGAGTCACATATGACGATCCCACAGATCCGCGGGATGTATGCGGGCGACCGTTCGAGAAAAACGACGCTTGTAGAATATGGCTTTAGGCTTCCGTCGGCACTTGACAACAGACCGTTAAAGTTTGACGAGTTTGAGCAGAAGATTGACCAAATGCTTTTTGTGTCGGCGACACCGAGTGTTTATGAGAGTGAGCATGAGCTTTTGCGGACGGAGCAGATTATACGACCAACAGGGCTCTTGGATCCCGAGATTATCGTGCGTCCTGTTGAGGGACAGATTGATGATTTGATTTCGCGAATCAATGCGGAAACCGAAAAGCACAACAAGGTCTTGGTGACAACACTCACAAAGCGTATGGCGGAGGATTTGACAAAGTATATGAGCGAGGTCGGTATCCGTGTCAAATACCTGCATTCGGATATTGATACGCTAGAGCGTGCGGAAATAATTCGTGATATGCGTCTTGACGTGTTTGACGTGCTTGTCGGTATCAATCTCTTGCGAGAGGGATTGGATATTCCCGAGATTTCCCTTGTGGCGATATTGGATGCCGATAAGGAAGGCTTTCTGCGTTCTGCGACTTCACTGATACAGACGGTAGGACGTGCGGCACGAAATGCAGAGGGTCATGTCGTAATGTATGCCGATGTCATCACGGATTCGATGCAGGTGACACTGGACGAAACGGCGAGACGACGCGCGATTCAGCAGAAATATAATGAGGAGCACGGCATTACACCGCAGACGATCAAGAAAGCGGTGCGCGATTTGATCAGCATCTCAAAGGCAGTTGCAAAGGAAGAACAACAGTTTGCAAAAGATCCCGAGTCTATGGACGAGAAAGAGCTGAAAAAGCTGATTGCAACCGTAGAGAAGAATATGAAGAAAGCCGCTGCGGATTTGAATTTCGAGGCGGCGGTAGAGTTGCGTGACAAGATGATGTATCTGAAAAAAATGCTCAACGAATTGACAGAAGGCTTGGGCTGACAGTGTTGTGAGCAGGCTTCTGCGTGTGGAGCTGCTTAGATTGAAAATTTGCAGAGGATGAAAGGAGTATCAATAGAAATATGAACAGACAACAGCTAAAGATGCTGCCCAAAGGAGAATTAATCAAGATCAGGGGCGCAAATGAGCATAATTT
>JAAVAF010000014.1 GCA_014804225.1 Lachnospiraceae bacterium | reverse complement strand
TCTCATTCCCATAGTAAAAATTCTCCTTTCCCTAACTTTTTCTATATTCAGTTTTCCCTCCCCCTGTGGGGGAAGGTTTCAGTCTTTAACCGAAACCTTGATTAATCATTTTTCATACTGTGCTTATCTCAATCTGTATGAGTATGTTGCCATCCTTAGTAATTTCTTTGTTGAATATGCTGTATATATGCTCATAACTTTATTCATATACTCATACTTGTTAAATGGCTTCTCTGCCTGTTCCGCAATCATTTTAATAAGTCCCTTGCTTATCTCCGTAGACAATGATAGCAACCTGTTACAGAGCAATTTTCCTGTCACTGTATCATATAAATGGACTATCATAGCCAACCCCTGCCCATTAGCAGGTACTTCCAGTCTATTCAGGTTTCTGCTAAGATGTACATCATATGGTGCATCCATCCAACCCATATCACCAAACTTAAATATGGGGAAAATAACATCCCTTAATTGTACCAGTTTCATCTCAAATGCTTTACCTGATGCAAACTGTTTGATTTCATGTGCGGTTGGTCTTCTCATATACACACTTAGGTTGATACCGCAGTCATCTATATCAAATAGAGGAGCCTCCTGATGATTGATGGCTTCCAGATAAACATCTCCAACGGTAAAACATTCCATTATTGATAAATCTTCCTGTCTATTATTCATATTAATATCTCCTTTGCTAATTTATTTTTCAATATTCAGTTGTTGGTATGTTGCTTACCTTGTCATAACCACCATAAGCAGTTATGCCTTTCCTAATCTACTATCTGGAAAGTAACAGCAAGTATTTTGGCACTTGTACCTTGTCTGGTGTGACCAGCCTTTCCTTTCTACTATCTGGAAAGTAACAGGGTATCCTTTCCATTGGCAACAAAAAAAGATACCATCCATAGGTATCTCATACAGGAATGCACTAATGACTAAACAGGATATAAATCCTGCCTTCTCTTTCCATTTTTAATATGTAAGGATAAACACTTTAATCATTTTTTTGCATTTCTACTCTGTCTGCCTGTATGGCACCTATGTATGGTATCTTTGTTTTATTTTTGTAGTTCAATCTCTCCTGTCTTAAAAGAAGTGTGCAACAAATACAATATATGTTACTTCTAATACTGCACACCCTTGCGGATTATTTTTAAACAAATTTATTACCTTATATTTTAATTTTATCATTAATAGAAAAATTTGTCAATACTTTTCGCAAAAAATATTTGCATTTTTTATGTTATTATGTTAAAATTAAATTTTATGCAAAATTATATATAAATCCTAATAAAAGCATATCCTACAACCAGAAAATTTATTTCTAGCATGAAAATGCCAGTTTTGCCTGTAAAATCAAGGTTTTTCCCACTTTTTAAAATAAAAAAAGTTCCCTTTAGACCTATATATAAATATATATCTTTTTACTTCTATTGTATTTTAGAGATATTATTGTTTGCATAAAAAGAAAAATTTGCTTCATAAAAAAAGAAAAGGTAGGTAGCATATAGACAGACAGTGAATCACTTGTCAAAAAATAAATATATACATTTTCTTTTAACAGGTTATCCCCATCCACCAACACAGCAATCTACTATTTTCTTTTTTAAAAAGGCATCATTTCCTTTACAATAGTGCTTGTACCTTATCATACAATACTGGTTCTGCTATAACTTTTAGATATGGCAGGCATGACATAGCATTTATTTTTCTCATATTAGTGAGTATCCTGACCTGCTTCCAGTTGAGGTTTTTCCCTTCTTTCTGAATTTTGCCGACAGCCCATACCATTTCCCTGGCCCAATACTGTTCCTGTGATTCCTGATATTTTAATACTTCATTCTTGCAGAGAGGCATCAATTCCAATCGTTTGTCAGGAAAGCCCAATATTTTACAGACTGCAAATTTTGTTACCCTGTGTGGTCTTTCATCTTCACTGCTCCATAACTGCTTGACTGTAGCTTTTACCAATGGCAAGGATTCCCTGTCTATCCTCTCCCAATCTTTAGGTTTTGCTCCACCTTTCTGATACACTTTTTTCCCATAGCTATATTTGCCATAACTGCCAGCACCAACAGGTTTTACTACATTATAAGAGGCATTTAGTCTTTTTGCTATTTCAGGATATTTTAATCCCTGTCTATGTAGCTCTTTCACCTTATCGTCAAATATCTGTTCCTGTGTCCTGTCAGGAAGTTCCATGTTACATAGTTTTTCTATCGGTATGTTCAGAAACATTGCTATCTGACACACTTCAAAACAGTTGAGCCTGTAATTGTTAAATACTTTCTGCACCTGCCATAGCTCCGTCAATCCCTGCAGAGACAGATCCTTATAAAATACCATAAAATCATCATATAGTTTTTGTATATTCCTCTGCTCTCCCCTTGCAGACAGATACTCAGTTCCTGCCATTTGAGAATGAAGGAACTGACCGACAGCAACGGGATTTTTCATATCCATATCTGACTGAAAAACCTTTCCTACATACTCTGCAAGCTGTATTTCTACCTCATTCTCATATATAATATCCATTTCTTTTATTGCCTGCTCTGCTGTAATCAGATTAGGACTTGCCTTTCCACTAATTATGGCAGAACTGTTAAGCAATCTGCATCCATGCACAGGGCATATTCGCACTCCTGCCATTTGATGGCTTCTATGCCAATAGCTTTCCCCATAAAGCTGTCTGTCCTCCTCCACACACATAGGGCAGTATCTCAAATACTTCTTCTCTCCATTCTTCTGCTTTGGAACAGCAAGCAGATTGTTATAATCTCCACTCATATTGTACAGTGCTTCAAAAGCCTTGTTCCTTCTTTCACAGGGCAGAAATCTTGCATAATAAGGGAACATTGTATGTTTTTCAACCAGTTCAGCCATAGGCTTCTTCTTACACAAGGCTTCTAAGACTTCCAATCTCATTACATTCAAAAATTCCATATCTGGTCTTACCTTTTTATCTGCAAAAATATCTTCAGCACAAAATGTATATGCAGGATAACCACTATGCACATAATACCTCGCAAGCACACTAAATATTAGTTCATCAGGGTAAGGCTCTGGAAAATATACAATACCCATAATATCACCCCTTTCACACTGCAATCTCTGTGATGCTAATTTTCCCTTTTAGCAGAGATAACATATCAGAACGATCCTTTTTTGCCCTATCCGCAAGTTCCACAAAAGTCCAGTCAGAATCATTTTCTTTGTCTGCCAAAAAGATAACAGTTTCCTTACCATTTTCTGTCCTGTCAAGCAAATTACTAGAATCCTCAGCCTTTTCTTCCTGCAAACAATTACCGATTATATCTGCACTGCTCCCCTTTCTCTTTTTAATGACATCCTTTTTTATCACCACGGATGGCCTTATATGGCTATGGAGCATATTCATTCTTTGCTCGTAGGCTTCGTTGAGTGAAATCATATCCAACACTTCCCTGCCGTTTAAAATGCTGATTTCCTGTGCATCATGGATAAGGGAAACAACTACTGCAAGAACTCCTGATGAATGCTCATATAACCATTGGATAATACTGTCCGATATGACAGACTTTTCTTGTACATACTGGTACTGAAATAATGTTTTGCAGAACTCTCTGAAATAAGCATTGTACTCACAGTTCCCATAACGAAGCCCCAGTGCCCTACGGGCAAGGTAATCAACACTTTCAAAGAAAATCTCTGCTTCTGGTGTACCAACCATACAGATGGATATTCCACTGTTGTTAATAAGCTGTGTCAACATACCTACAAGGCTTTTCCCCTGCTTATGGTTGACTACATTCTGAATTTCATCAACAACCAACAAACCTATGTGATTTAATGCTATTTGCGATACACTTCCAATAAGCATATCTACTGTCGCTCTTGCCCTTACTGCCATATCATAGTAGTGTGTATCGAGCTCCATGTCTATTTGCCGTAAAATCTGTAACAGCAAACTCTTTACGGAACAATCAAACGGGCACTGCACCACTATAGTAGATAGGATTTGGCAATAAGGATCTTGCATCTCAATAATTCTGTTTTCCGTTGCAATACTGATTGCCCTGCTTATCGCACTTGATTTGCCGATACCGCTGCTCCCTATGATAGTAAAAGAATCGCTGCCGCCAATGATGCCCTGATAGCCACAGGCAGAACCCTCTATCCCCCTTATCCTTTTGCCGTTCTCATTCCTCTGCCGAACAGCGATTTTGCTCTCTTTTTTCTGTAAGCTTCGCATCATGGCAAGATAAAGTTTGCTGTATATTTCTTCCGACATTACAGAGGGCAGATAGACATTATAGATATCATTCAAAGCCATAAGCCTGTCTGATTTGCTTTTCAGTCTGACTGATTCATCATACACAGGTTTTATTTCCAGTTTTCTTTTCAATTCCTCTCCCGACAGCATGGAAGGCAGTTTCTCCGCGATATTCCATTTTTCATTAAACATTTACCGTCACTTCCTTTCCAAAATCCTTATGTAGCTTTTTCTGCTCCTTTTTCCTGTTTGTCCTGATATTCTTTATGGATGTTTTTTTCCTCTCTCCTGATGCCCCTGCAATCACACTGATATGCNCNGCAAGGTCAATNTCCGCCTGTATGCNGTTGTCNGCTTCCTGTCTGACTAATTCCCTCTGCCTGTGTTTCATTTCCTGCACTCCCGTCAAATCCTTTTCGNTAAATCTGCTTTCTANCANNTCGANGGGAATGTAAGAGCCATTCTCTAANAGCCATATCTGACATACATTGTCAGGGTTGTANNCNACAATACACTCTTTCCCGTTAAGGTACTGCTCCCTGTAATTGATATTGTGNTAGTGCATTCCATTAACAGCCAGACCAAATCTTGTGAACCTGCCTGTTGCCCTCGGAAGCAGTGTCANNATAAGCTGTTCCCTGCTCACACTGATTAAATTACACCCTTCCTGCATTAAGCCANAATTCCATATCTCATTTGCATANGGTTTAATCCCCTGTTCAAGCATCTCCTCTGTATAGGGAAAGNTCCCNAAAACCCTTTTCGTATTNTAAAAGATGATGCANTGAATGATAATCTTCTCGAAATCNNCCATNGTGAGNCANGCATCTTTTCNGTAATCATGNACNCCTCTNTCNTGAAAATCAGGCTCCACTACACCTTTGCCTTTTAANTGNTTNTTGTAATANNTCTGNATGCAGTCAAANAACTTCTCNACNNTNGATTTCAGNTCTGGTCTGTANGACGGCAGATTGATTANCTGTACNCCTAAATCTGTTATCTGCTCAAAGTTACNGCTTTTATATTCGCTTCCCATATCAGTTACAAACTTTCCCGATAACTTATTACAGTTCCANTCNTGNCNATNNATCTCAATGCCAAATGACCTGCAGTGTTCCACCTTATCAGCAATAACATTCAGCATCAGATTTCTAAGGCTGTAGACACCNCCTTCCCATGAAAGCGAGTACCCGCAGCATAAACCGCTGTATGCATCAACACANGCAGTCANAATTGGTCTGCCTACAATTCCCCCTGCTTCATTGATCAGGTAAATATCAAGCACNGTTGCATCTAACATGCCCACTCCGACATTAGGTGCAAATGCCTGTACTCCATCCCCTACAAGCGGTCTNTGNTTNCNCTGNTAATAGGACAATCCATTNCTGCTGATATATTNNGTCTGTTTTGTGTTATATTTTCGGAAGAAGTAACGGAACTGATAGAAAGATGGATANGCACTAATCAGTTTCCCNTCTCNGTCACAATAAGAGTCTTTTAACATCAGNGTATATGTATTTTTCAGGGTTCTTTTCTTTGTAGTGTAGTAATACTTATTTAATGCTTTNCTCATGTTCTTTTCATCCTGTGTCAATGCCCTNTCTGTGTTCCTCTCCTGTGGTGCAAGACATCTGATATCCTGTGAGGCAAGANACTCACAAAGATATTTTCTCACCGATTGTTTACTGATTTNATGTTCTTCTGCCATTCNTGCAATCAGTTCGCTCCGCATAGTTTCATTATCCACAAAAGGCAGAATTGCCGAAATGATGTTGTATCTCTGGTAAATGATTTTCCTTACATCAGGGCTGTATTNTTCTAAAATATCAATNTCTGCTCCTACNGNCTGNTTGGTTTCCTTTTCTTCCACAAANNCATCCAGCNTTCCAATNTCNACCCATACAGGCATTGTTTTNCTGATACAGTCAATCACAAGTGCCTTTTCATCTTCTNCCGCAAGCACTCNGAATATCTGTATNNCTCCTGTATCACTGTTNTCTTTTCTTTCNNGATTTCCATTCCTTTTTTCATCAGTCATGTCATTTTTCTTTTTAAGGAGCATATTTTTCTTTAANCTATCCATTTACAACACTCTCCTTTTCAATCACTATCCCCCAGTCACTGACACCATGTTTTAACCANAAATCCCTTGATGCCTGTAACAGTTTCATGGTCAGCGGTTTTGTGAGATGCTTTCTTTCCACACATTCCCTTACCATCAAATCATTATCTGCTTTTATACAGACAAAATCAGATGTATAACCGCCATCCATTCCCTCCAGAAGGACATTTACCCGAAAGCTTTTAATATCCTCTGAACTGTTGAGAAAATCAGCATAAGCATACTGGATGGCATCAAAGGTTCTGCATACATCNTCACATTTTGACAGTTTCCTCTTTTCACATCTTCCTTTAAAGTTCNTTTTTCTCATAGCGAAACACCTCCAAGATTAGGAATTACAGGTATTCAGNCATATGACNGCTTATCNCCAGAATGGNAGTATCACTTTTGGGAAAATCCCCAAAAACAGAAATCCCCAAAAACGGCAGGACAGGCATTTCATTTTTGGGAAACAGGAAAGCCCATTTTACGGGCACTCCCAAAAACAAATCCCCAAAAACAGGTTCCCCAAAATGGTTTTTTCGGAAATCTCCATATTCACAGGCAACCCTTTTTATCCTCTAAGGGCAAACTTCCCTATCCTCTCCCCATTTCTTACAAAAATATAATCACGGACAAAACATACAGGAAATTCTACTCCTAAAGATATACCG
>JAAVAF010000013.1 GCA_014804225.1 Lachnospiraceae bacterium | reverse complement strand
GGGGCTGTCGGTTAATGCCGATTTTTAAGCCTCTCATCCTAAAATAAAAATCTCCCGTAGAATCAAGTGCTTTTCAGCATTGTTATTCTATGGGGGATTCCTTTTTCTTTATCATAAAGCATATTTTAGGGCGCAAAAACCCCTTAGTCTTATTTTTTGAAGCACACCTTTTTCTACACGGTTTTCTCCTCTGTTTTTCCCTCAAATTTTTTAATCCCATTATGGAGAAACCGATGGTATTTATTTATGTTACGGCCAATTGCATACAGCATGAACTCTTTATACACTTTTTCTGCTGAACGGTAATTAAACCGCCTGAATTTCTCGTTTTCCTTGATATCAGCAAAGTGTCCCTCTGTCTGTATGGAACGGATCTGGCGTTTCAGGATTCCCTTTTCACTCTGGATGTTTGCATGGGATTCTTCTTTTAACATTTCCCACTGTTCATTGATCTTCATGACCTTATTCTTTTCGGCATCCTTTTGGGCATTATATTTATATAAACACTTTGCCTTATGTTCACATCCGCTGCAGTCGGCGCACCCATATACCTCAAAGGTCTGTGTATAGCCTTCCTGCTCCTTTGTTTCTGTGCGAATATGTCGCAGTTCCCTTCCGTCATGGCAGATGTAATACTGCTCATCTTCAAAGATTTGGAAGGTCATGTTGTAATACTTCCCGATATCTTCCGCATAAGCCCGTGTCTTTCTTTTCTCGTGGTCCTGCAGTTTTATATAGCTGGATATGTTGTTCTGCTTCAGGTATAGGAGATTTCTCTCGCTGCAGTATCCACTGTCTGCAGTCACATCTTCAAGGATGCCGCCAAAGGCTTTTTTATGTTTTTCCAGAACCGGGACCAGCGTATTATAATCGGTGCGGTCACTGCTCACATAGCCATGTATGATAAAATAATTTTCCACCGCGATTTGGACATTATATGCTGGTTTCAGCTGCCCGTTCAGCATATGGTCTTCTTTCATCCTCATAAATGTGGCTTCCAGGTCTGTCTTGGAATAACTGTTGCGGTCTTTTCCCATGGTCTCAAAACATTCCTTATATCCCATCAGGCGTTTCCCGCACTCTTCCAGCTCTTCATAAAGCTGCTGGATCTGTGGTTTCGCCCTTCCTTTCCCATGGACGAACCCAATGTTTTCCCCGTTGGCAATCCGGATAAGATTTTTCTGGAGCCTTAAAATTTCAAGTGGCGAACAGCTGTCGATTTCTATAACCGTATTATTGGACAGTTTCTTATGCTTTGTAATTTTGCGTTTACGGTTCTTTTCTATTACGTCCCTCACCTTATCCATGCCTTCAATGACAAACATCCGTGCATTTCCGATATCATATTTGGTTCCATACTGGTTTTCATTTAATAGTGTGTTGTATTTTGTATAAAGGGCATCGACCGTGTCCAACAGACCGGCAAGGTGGTAATTGATGCTCCCACGCCAGACAAATGTATAGCGGTTTGCGTTTGCCTCTATTTTTGTCCCGTCTATAAAGAGTTCTTTGAGTGTGACAAACCCCTCCTTTTCCAGGCGGCGCAGGAACTGGTAGTTGAGGTCATCCAGTATTTCCCCTGTCAGTCTTTTGCCTTTAAAATCATAAAAGGCATCCCGCTTTGGCTTCTGGCCTTTGGTAAGCCATATAAAGGCAAGGTCCCTCTGGCATAAATCCACAATGCGGTCAACAGCCCGTACCCCACGCATATTTGCATAGGTAACCACAGCATACATCATGACTGGGTTGTACCCGTTTCTTCCCTTATCTGAACACTGGGCCAATAAGCCCGAAAAATCCAATTCCTCCATCGCTTTTTTCAGGGTATAGACCGGATCGTCATCAGGTAAACACAATTCATAGAAACTGAAGTTAATTTTCTGTTGCCCTATTTCAAAAAATTCGTTATAATAATCTTGTTTTTGCATAGTTACATTATAGCATGTAACGGAAGAAAGATGGTTGTCGTTAGCCATCTTTTTTCTTTTTTATAAAAGTTTAGGGTAGCTGATGACTTATTTTGGTCACCAGCTACCCTGTTATGGACTATCTATTTCCCGACAGCCCCTTTTCTTTATGCTTGTTGTGTAATTCATTAAAGTGCCAATTTATATAAAGCCAATTGATTAAGGCTCACGCCTTCTTTTTCTGCTTCAATGGCTAATCTTTGATGTAGGGATTTTGGAAGCCTTACAACAAATTTGCCGCTGTAATTATTTGATGCTTCTGGAATTGGTATAGAAAGATTATTTTCTATTTTTACTTCAATATATCCCTCCATTGCTTCATTAAGGCTTTCATATAATCCGTCAAGTGTATCGCTGGTACTTTGACATCCATCAAGTTCTAGAATTCTACCATAGAAATAATGTCCGCTTTCATCATTTATTTCCTGCACTAATCGTGTATAGGGCAATTTCATATAATCTTTAACTTCCATGCGTTTAACTCCTTTCTGTCAGGATAAGAGACTATTCCTCTATCCTATTCAGCTCATCTACGACATAAGCCTTTTTTAATGGATTTTCTTGTTTTATTGTTATCAAATCTCCTGTTTCTTTATTCAAATAATGTTTATGGCTTCCTTTTTGCCTTGCCGGAATATATCCGTATGCCGTTAAAACTTTGTCTATTTCTTCTGGTCGTATTCCATTTGGTTGTTGCTTCATTTTTTCAATTAGTTTTTTATGTTTGGCACTTTTATGCTCTCCTTTCTTATATATAGTATTATATATAGTACTGCATTTTAACAATAAATAAAAGGATTTCTGATTTATTGAAGCATTAAAAGTAATGTTAATCAAAAAAGTATTTCTACAAAATTTTGAGGATACTTTCTCAAAATTCTGTGGGAATTATATTTTGTGATTTAAAAGCTTACGTAGACTTTGGGTTTCTACAATTCGATAATTTGATAACCATAATTGTTTATCTTTTCCGGCTAAATTTGGATTGCCCCATGTTTCAAATGTATTTTGGACTAATGCAGTTCCGACTTCATTCCAAATTTCGATTGGATCAAAGAGCCAATTTACTTTTTTGGTTTCTTCGTTGAAGTTAATAAGAAAACGAAATGCTCCAAAAATAGGATATATATAGCCGCTAGATATATTATAAGGTGTTTCATTGTGCAGAAAACTTGTATAATACGATTTGTCGGCCGGACAACACTCGATACCGCGGACTGCACCAAATCTAGGATTGGCAGTACCTAGATTGCGTTTATATTCTTTATAACGTTCAGGCAAGTCTTTTTCAATCGTATCAAAGAGATTTACAAGGGTTGGCAAATGTGTAGTTAAGGAACGATAGAAATCAGTATCATATGCAGATTTATATCGTTTGAATACCTGTGCTTTACCTGAATAACTTTGTATTGGAGCAGAGGTATCGTCTGGGTATTTGTCTTTATCTAATGCATACATTAAACGTAATAGTTCATATACATGCAACTCTTTATCCTCATTATCTTTGTAGGCAATTTGGTCTGCATATGCTTCTTTGGAAATAGCTTCTTTAATATTGTCGAATTTATCATCTAAATTAAAAAGAGCAATATCTGATACTTGAACAGAGGTATTTCGTGCATCTGATAATCGAGTAATGTTTTGTACATTTTTTATGACCTCGACACGGACATACTTTTTTTGGTCGTTTGCAATATTTTTTCTGTTTTCGATTATAGCACGATATGTATGGGCACCGTCTAGTATACCGTAGCTGAATTTGTCATCGTCGTTGTCTTGATTACCTAAGTCGATAGTAACTGTTGATTTTGATGTGTCAAAGATTAATTCTTTGGCTGAAATAACGATGCCACGATTGTTTAAATAAAAGTCATTTTCGGGTTCAGATACTGCAGCTACTAATTTTTTTGCGACTGAAGTAGACATTTTAGGTTCTCGTGGATTTACATCTAAAGGAATATTTTCCGGAATGTCAATCATATCTACCAATAGATAATAAATGGTTTCGCATGTGCTTTCGTTTTCTTTCGTTTTGTAAGGAGATGCGATAGTACGTAATGCATTGACCTTAAAATTTAATAGTGTTTGACTCATAGGTGAGTACCTCCTTATATTTTTTCTCGAAAGCTATTGCTTTGAGATTGATATTATTTTATACTATAAATTAATAAAAGTAAATGCACCATGGTGCATATAGGAGAGGTAATGGCTGAACGAAAGAAATATGATGAAAAATTGAAGGAAATAGGAAAATTGCTAAGTATAAGGAGAAAAGCATTAGGTGAACAGTATAAAACACGTGAGCAATTTATTGATTTAAGAGCAGATGAGTTATTTGGTGGTAAAGCATGGATTTCTCCAAGACACTTAGCAAATATTGAGTTGGGAAAAAATTGGATTAGTTTTGAAAAGTTTTTTGACTTAGCGCTAGCATTAGAAACAGATCCGCTAGAATTATTTGAGGAGATTAGAAAAATTTATTGTATGACGACTGAATGACTAGAGTGATGCGTGATATAGATGAATGCAATATTTGATATAAAAGAGGTTGAAAAGAAATGAAACAAATTTTCTTTGTAGAAGACGATTTAAGCTTAATCAACGGTCTTTCCTTTGCAATGAAAAAGCAGGGATACGAGATTGCGATTGCCCGTACATGTCTTGAAGCAGATGCAATGTGGGTGGATGGAAAATATGATCTGATTATTTTGGATGTTTCACTGCCGGACGGTTCCGGTTTGGATTTATGCAAAAAAATACGTCGGACATCAAAAGTGCCGATTATATTTTTGACCGCTGCGGACGAAGAAACAGATATTATTATGGGACTTGATATTGGTGGGGATGATTATATCACAAAGCCGTTCAAGCTGGCTGTGTTTTTGTCGCGAATCAATGCGTTGCTTCGCAGAAGTGACCAATTCAGTCAATCAGACACGGAGTTAAATTCAAATGATATAAAGGTAAAACGTTTAAAGGGAGAAGTATATAAAAGCGGCGAATTGCTTGAATTAACAGCAAATGAATATAAACTGTTGTGCCTGTTTATGGAAAACCCCGATATGGTGCTTTCGCCAGAGCAGATTTTAAGCAAATTGTGGGATTGTGATGAAAATTACGTTGACAACAATACACTTACCGTGTATATTCGCAGATTGCGCACAAAGATTGAGGATAATCCAAGCGCCCCAAAAAGGATTGTAACGGTCCGCCGCATGGGATATAAGTGGAATACGACTGATTGAGCCAATGAACTTGTTTCTTTTGGCGTCGTAAACTGGGAGGAATGGAATGAAAATATTTGTAACCCAAAATATAAAGTCACTTTTTATTAAGATGCTGCTATGCATGTTGGTATGTATTCTGTTGTCTGTGCTGCTGATCGTTCTAGGAGTCAAACATACAGCGGTATATATCCTAATAGCGTTCCTTTTTACGGATGCTGCAATTCTGGCAGTTTGTTATCAATATTTTCAGACGCAGAATAAAATCATGGAAGATGCCGTAACGCAGATGAAAGAATATATTTCCGGAAATGAGAGCGCTCGGATTGCATGCAATAACGAGGGAGAGTTATACAGGCTGTTTTACGAGGTCAATTCCCTAGTGTCTACGCTCAACGCACATGCGGAGAATGAAAGGAACGCAAAAAAATTTTTGAAACATACAATATCAGATATTTCCCACCAGTTAAAAACACCGCTTGCAGCGTTAAATATTTATAATGGAATCATTCAGGAGGAAGCAAAAGATTTGCCGACGATAAAATCCTTTACCGATCTTTCCGAACAGGAGTTGGATCGAATAGAAACGCTTGTACAAAATCTGCTAAAGATTACGAAGTTTGATGCGGGGACGATGGTCATCGAAAAAACAAATGAGAATGTATCGGAAATGCTGGAGTGTGTTAGGGAACAGTTTGCGTATCGTGCCACACAGGAGGAGAAGGAAATTCGGCTGACGGGTGATGAAACGATTACGCTTTTGTGCGACCGCAGCTGGCTGATGGAAGCCGTCGGTAATATTGTGAAAAATGCGCTTGACCATACAAAGCAGGGAGATTTGGTCTGTGTGGAATGGAAACAATTTGCGACAGTTGTTCAGATCGTGGTAAAAGATAATGGAAGCGGCATTGATCCCGAGGACTTGCATCATATTTTCAAACGGTTTTACCGAAGCCGCTATTCAAAAGACACGCAGGGAATAGGACTTGGCCTGCCGCTTGTAAAGTCCGTGGTGGAAGCGCATAACGGTACGATTGCAGTTGACAGCGAATTGGGTGTCGGAACGGTTTTCACAATGAACTTTTTGATACAATAAAGCGAATCGCGAAGCGTGTCGATGTTTTCCTACAAAATTGTAGGCTGAAAGTCATCTTACAGTAAGGTGGCTATGAGATACTTCCAATATCAATAATGTGAAG
>JAAVAF010000012.1 GCA_014804225.1 Lachnospiraceae bacterium | reverse complement strand
TCAAGTAGTTCTTTTAGGAGTAGGGGAACGAATCGAAATCTGGAGCAAGGATAGATGGGAGGAAGCCTCAGAGTACGATGATATGGATGATATCGCAGAACATATGTCAGAGTTGGGACTCATGATTTAAAGCTGGGGGGCTTTATCGTGACACGGAATTGGAAGGATTCCAAATCGTGAGCCCCGACCTGACTATGGTATAACCGCTTGGGAGTGCGGTTGTGCCGAACGTTAAGTCGATGTAATCTGAAGGAAAGAAAATCAGGAAATGAGGGAAAATCATGGAATTTAAACACACATCAGTATTATTGAACGAAACAATTGACGCACTGCAGATTAAGCCGGGGGGTGTATATTTGGACGGTACCCTCGGCGGCGGTGGACATGCTTATGAGGTATGTAAAAGACTCAATGGAGAAGGCAGGTTTTTCGGTATTGATCAGGATGCCGATGCAATAGATGCTGCAGGAAAACGACTTGAAGAATTTGGCGACAAAGTCACACTTATAAGAAACAATTATTGTAATGCGAAAGAAGCACTCAAAGCGTACGGCGTGGACAAAGTGGATGGAATACTGCTTGACTTGGGTGTATCGTCTTATCAGCTTGATAATGTGCAGAGAGGCTTTTCTTATAAATATGATACAGCCCTTGATATGCGCATGGATCAGCGCCAGAAACTGACGGCGAGAGATATCGTGAACAATTATGATGAAATGGAGTTGTATCGGATCATCAGAGATTACGGTGAGGATCAATTTGCAAAGAATATTGCAAAACATATTGTCCAAACACGACAAGAGAAGCCGATTGAAACGACGTTTGAGTTAAATGAGATTATAAAAGCGGCAATTCCCGCGAAGATGCGTGCTGTGGGGGGACATCCTTCGAAAAGGACATTTCAGGCAATCCGCATCGAGTGCAATCAGGAACTTGAGGTATTACAAAATGCACTGGAAGATATGCTTGGTTTATTGAATCCGATGGGAAGGCTATGTATTATCACATTTCATTCTTTAGAGGATCGGATTGTAAAGAATTTTTACAGAGAGATGGAAAATCCCTGCAAATGTCCAGCGGAGTTTCCGATATGCGTATGTGGAAAAATACCGTATGGAAAAGCAGTGCCCAGAAAGGCAATTTTGCCTTCTGAGGAGGAGCTTGAGCAGAATACAAGAGCAAAAAGTGCAAAACTGAGAGTGTTTGAGAGAATATAATTCGTATACCGGGAAGGAGTATGAGTGTCAAAATGAGAGATGCTGGTTCGTCAAGAGTAAGTGCGAACAGACAGCGAGCGCGATATTATGTTGAGGGCAGCGCGGCACGGCAGTTAAAACCGCGGGAGGACAAGTATACCCGCAGACAACAGGTTGCAAGAGATCGTGAACAGATGCTTCAGGCAAGAAGTGTGGCAAGACGTCGACGGATCGTAAAAGCAGCGCCGATGAATATGGGATATATCGCAGTGATGGCGGCAGCTTTCTTGATTGTCTGCGGCGTACTTACAAGTTATATCAAATTACAATCGGATATTACCAATCATGTAAAAAATATTTCTACATTGGAAAGCAGACTGAACGAGCTTAGACTGGCAAATGACGAGACATACACGAAAATCATGAGCAGTGTTGATTTGGAGGAGATTAAACGGATTGCGGTCAATGAGTTAGGGATGAAATACGCAAAGGAAGGACAGGTCGTACAGTACACGGGAGAGGGAAACGATTATGTGCGCCAGTATAGTGATATACCTAAATAGCACGTCGTTTGACATAGAGTATAGGAGTGGAAGCTTCTTATGGCAAAAAATGTGGCAGGAAATAGAAACAGAAAACGAAAAGTGAAAGATGTCGATCTCCAAAAGGTAAAAACGGTGAAGCTGGCAGTTATGATGTTAATCATTCTGCTGGCTTTTGCGGGGTTGGGGGTAAGACTTTATATTATGACGCGTGATAATCAGAATGATTATCAAAAAAGGATATTATCGCACTTGGAATATGACAGTAAAACGCTTCCGTTTAAAAGAGGAAGCATTTTAGATGCAAACGGCACGATTCTTGCCACAAGCGAAAAAGTTTACAATGTGGTTTTGGATTGTAAAGTAATGCTGGACGATGAAAAGAACGAGGAACCGATGCTTGCCGCGTTGGCGGAGTGCTTTGGGTTGGATCGTACGGAGCTTGCAAGATATGTGAAGGATAATCCTACGTCGCAGTATTATGTGCTCAAGCGCAGAATCAGCTACGATGAGCGACAGGTGTTTGAGGAGTACAAAGCGGAGTACAACGCAAAGGCCGAGGAGCATAACAGTACAATCAAAGACGGTGAAACAATGGGAGAGATTAACGGCGGTATTTGGTTTGAAGAGGAGTACATCCGGCGTTATCCCAATAATACACTTGCCTGTGATGTGATCGGATTTACCGGTACAGATAACAACGGCCAGTTTGGACTGGAGGAGTATTATAATGATGAGTTAAACGGCACAAACGGAAGGGAGTACGGATATCTCAACGATGACTCCATCTTGGAGCGTACAACTGTGGCAGCAGTAGACGGAAATACGCTTGTTTCGACAATTGATGCGAATATACAGGCGATTGTCGAGAAGTATCTCAGGCAGTTTAATGAGGAGCATATGAATGGAGCGCGGGAGGGGTTAGGCGCAGAAAACATGGCGATGATTGTTATGAACTGTAACAACGGAAATGTCCTTGCTATGGCGAGCTATCCTGATTTTGATTTAAACAATCCGAGAGATTTGAGTGCATATTATACGGAGGAGCAGATTGCCCAGATGCAGGAGGAGGATACCTACTTTGATGCACTTAATGCGCTTTGGAGAAACTTTTGCATTTCGGATACCTATGAGCCCGGATCAACAGCAAAAGCAATTACGCTTGCGACAGGAATTGAAACGGGACGAATCATAGGAAACGAAACCTATGAATGTGGAGGGAAGCTTAACGTGGCAGACCACGAAATCAGTTGTAATGTAAGTTCCGGTCACGGAACGCTTGATGTGAGAGGCTCCCTAGAGCAGTCTTGTAATGTGGCGTTTATGAAAATGGGCGAAGCGATCGGTGTGAAAAATCTTGTGGAGTTTCAAAATATTTTTAATATTGGTTTAAGGACAAACATTGATCTTGCGGGAGAGGCGAGAACGGCATCGCTGGTGTTTACCGAGGATACGATGGGGCCTTCGGAGCTTGCGACCTCATCATTTGGACAAGGATATAATGTGACGATGATTGAGATGGCGGCGGCATTTTCTTCGATCATTAATGGTGGGTATTATTATGAGCCGCACGTAGTGAGTAAAATTATTAATTCAAACGGTGATACGATAAAAAATATTGAACCGAGAGTGTTGAAGCAGACGATATCAACGACGACCTCGGCATTAATGCGTGAACATCTCTATTCGGCGGTAGCAGAGGGAACGGGAAGAACGGCGCGTCCGGCGGGATATGCGATTGGAGGAAAGACCGGTACGGCGGAGATGGTGCCACGTGATAAGACAAATTATGTGGTTTCTTTTATCGGCTTTGCACCGGCAGATGACCCACAGATTGTGATTTACTGCGTGGTTGATAGACCCAATGTGGCAGATCAGCCTCATGCGACATATGCAACGGGAATTGTAAAAAGTGTTCTGACAGAAATTCTGCCGTATCTGCACATTAGCAGAACAGAAGAAATGACGATTGCGGAACAGGAGGAGGCGGAAAATCTTCTTGGAAATATTGTTCCAAAAGAGGAGGATCCTGCGGAAAGCACAAGCAGCGAAGCAGAAGAAAATGTCGATGATACCACTTCAGGGGAAACAGGCGCATCCGGTGGAAAAGCTTTTTATGTAGTTGATCCTGTTACGGGAGAGTTAATTGACCCTGATACAGGCGAAAAAGCGCAGCTAAATTACAGCTATGAGGATGCAGGAGAATCTTCGAGCAAAGCGCAAAACTCGCAGTAATATATTCGAAAAGGAATTAATAAAATAGTAGCGATATATCTGAATAGAAGGTATCGCTATGACGACTGTAAATAGTACTGCAAGGCGTAACATGACGCTGCAAAAGAGAAAGACCTTTATCATCTGTATGCTGTCCGTGATAGTGCTTTTGGCGCTTTGTGTGAGAGTCGGATATCTGATGATTGTATGCTCGGAGCGCTATAGCGAACAGGCGCAGCAGCTCCATGAAAGGGAGCGCGATATCAAAGCGGCGCGCGGTAGAATCATTGATTCAACAGGAACCGTACTCGCAGACAATAGAACAGTCTGTACGATATCCGTTATCCGAAGCCAGATTGAGGATCCGGAAGGGGTAATAGAGGCGCTAAGCAGTGAACTCGGACTTTCTCGGGAATATGTCAAAAAACAAGTAGAAAAGAGAAGTTCACGTGAACGGATCAAGAGTAATGTTGATAAGGAAACAGGTGACAAAATAAGAAATTTAGACCTTGCAGGAGTAAAAGTTGACGAGGATTATAAACGATATTATCCTTACGGTGAGCTTGCATCGAAGGTGTTGGGCTTTACGGGAGGAGATAATCAGGGAATTATCGGTCTTGAGGTAAGTTATGAGGAGTATTTGACCGGAACGAAGGGAAAAATTTTGACGCTCACCGATGCGAAGGGCATTGAACTTGACGGCATGGGAGAGCGAAGGCGCGAGCCGATTGCGGGTAGTGATTTGCATATAAGCATGGATATCAATATTCAAAAATATGCCACACAGCTTGCAAGACAGGCATATGAAACCAAACAGGCAAAGAGTGTTTCCATCATTGTGATGAATGTCAATAACGGCGAAATTCTGGCGATGACAAATGTTCCCGAGTTTGATTTAAATGAACCGTTTACACTGACTGCACAATTTGCGGGGCAGGAGGCGACGCAGGATTTGTTGAATCAGATGTGGAGAAACGGCTGTATCAATGATACGTATGAGCCGGGATCTACGTTTAAGATTATAACAGCCGCTGCGGGACTTGAGAGTGGTGCTGTGAGATTAAATGATAATTTTTCCTGTCCAGGTTTTATCGTGGTTGATGACAGAAGAATACGCTGTCACAAAATTGCGGGACATGGGGCGGAAGATTTTACCCATGCAGTTATGAATTCCTGTAACCCGGTCTTTATCACGGTTGGCTTGCGCATCGGTGTGGACCGATATTATGATTATTTTACAAAATTTGGATTGCGACAAAAGACTGGAATTGATTTGCCGGGAGAGGCGTCTACCATTATGCATCAACCTGACAAGATCGGTGAGGTGGAGCTTGCGACAATTTCGTTTGGGCAGTCGTTTCAAATTACGCCGCTTCGGCTGATGTCAACGGTGGCGGGGTTAATCAACGGTGGAAACCTTGTGACGCCGCACTTTGGCGTGATGGCAGTCAATGAAGAAAAAGGCATTATTGAGGAATTTACATATCCTGTCACGGATGGAATTGTATCAAGTGACACTACGGATAAATTAAGATATGTGCTCGAACAGGTTGTGGAAAACGGCGGCGGGAAAAACGGATATGTCGAGGGCTTCCGTGTAGGCGGCAAGACGGCGACAAGCCAGACGCTTCCAAGAGGTACGGGAAGGTATATCGCATCGTTTTTAGGATTTGCACCTGCAAATGATCCCCAAATTATGGCACTTGCAATCATTGACACACCGCAGGGAACGTATTATGGCGGTCAGATTGCGGCACCGGTGGTAAGACAGTTGTTTGAAAATATCCTTCCCTATTTGGAGGAAATAGGGTATCAATAAAAAGGAGCAAAAAACATGATAAATATCAGTGGAAAAAAAGTAATTATAGTGGGAACCGGAAAGAGNGGNATCGGCTCCGCTGTGNTGNTTGAAAAAAACGGCGCNCTGCCGATTATNTATGACGGAAATGACAAGGTGAATGTGGATGAGGTAAAANGCACATTGACGCAAAAACTTGGCANTCCCACGAAAGCAGAGTTGGTGANAGGAGAGTTTGTGAAGGAAATAACAAACGGGGTTGAGCTTTGCGTATTAAGTCCCGGAGTGCCTGTAGATGCNGACTTTGTGGTATANATGAAGGAACAGGGAATCCATATATGGGGAGAGGTTGAGCTTGCCTACAATTTTGCAAAGGGAACGGTACTTGCAATTACAGGGACAAATGGGAAAACGACAACGACTTCCCTTGTAGGGCAGATTATGCAAGAGTATTTGGATAGCGTCTACATTGTAGGAAATATCGGGAATCCGTATACGGAGGCAGCGCCGCTTATGACAGACGATACCATGTCCGTTGCAGAGATTTCAAGTTTTCAGCTTGAAACGATTGAGCATTTTCATCCGAAGGTGTCAGCAATCTTAAATATTACGCCCGATCACCTAAACCGCCATCATACCATGGAAAATTACGCGGCGGCAAAGGAGGCTGTGACAAGCAATCAGACCAAGGAGGATTTCTGCATTCTCAATTACGAGAATAACTATACACGGGAATTTGGCAAACGGTGTCCGGCGACGGTCGTCTATTTCTCATCGGCAAGAAAACTTGGCGATGGTATTTTCTACGAGGGTGAGGAGATTTATCTTGCCAAGGAAGGAAAAGCGCAGCGTCTTTTGAATGTCAAAACGGATATGAATCTGGTTGGCATCTGCAATATTGAAAATGTTATGGCAGCAATCGGCATCAGCATTAGCGCGGGTGTTCCCATGGAAAATATTCTTGCCACGATCAAACGGTTTGTGGCTGTGGAGCATCGAATTGAGTATGTGGCAACCAAAAACGGTGTCATGTACTATAATGACTCAAAGGCAACAAATACAGATGCGGCGATTCAGGGGATTAAGGCGATGGATCGACCGACTGTACTGATTGGCGGCGGCTATGACAAAAACAGTGAATATGATGATTGGATTAAGAGCTTTGACGGTAAGGTGAAGAAGCTTGTGTTAATCGGACAGACAAAGGAAAATATCGCAGCGTGCGCGATAAGATGCGGTTTCCCAAAAGAGGATATTCTTTTTCGGGACAGCTTTTTGGAAGCGCTTGATGCTTGCGTAAAAGAGGCGGTATCAGGAGATGCTGTGCTCTTATCGCCCGCGTGTGCAAGTTGGGGAATGTTTCCCAATTATGAGGTCAGAGGAGAGCAGTTTAAGGAGTATGTAAATAGCTTATAAGGAAAGCAGGAGGAGTGATATTGTGGCAAAAAAACAGGTACAAATCCGTCATAGCAGACACAATATGGATTATGTGCTTTTGACAGTGGTTTTGTTTCTTGTGGTCTTTGGACTCTTAATGATTTATTCCACAAGCTCTTATGAGTCGGGAGATTATTATCTGAAAAAGCAGCTGCAGTCTACAATTATTGGTGTTGTGGGACTTGTTATTATGATAAAGTTTCCATACAAACATTTACAGAAGTTTGATTTTCTGGCAATCTTTGTGTCGATTGTGCTTTTGCTTCTTGTTATGACGCCGCTTGGTGTGGAACGAAATCATGCAAGACGTTGGCTGGATTTTAAAATTATTAGTTTTCAGCCGGCAGAGGTGGCAAAAATCGGCGTGATTATCTATCTGGCAAGCATTATTGAAAAACTGGAAGCTGTAGGAAAAAATGCGATACGAACGCCGAAGGGGCTTTCGATTATCATGATTCCTCCAACCATTATTGCGGCGTTAATTTATGGTATTACAAAAAATCTAAGCTCTGCGATTATCGTTATGGGAATTGCGGTAGCGATGCTGTTTGTTGCCGTGCCGGATTACAAGTGGTTTGTGGGAATAGGAGCGACTGTAGTGGCGGCAGCGGCAGCGATTGTGCTGTATGTAGCAAATTCCGATGGTGGAGAATCGGGCTTTCGACTTGCACGCGTCAGAGCGTGGCTTGATCCCGAATCTTATAGTACGGACAAAGCTTTTCAGACGCTTCAGGCGCTCTATGCGATAGGCTCCGGGGGCATATGGGGAAAGGGACTAGGGCAGAGTATGCAAAAGAGAGGGTTTCTTCCCGAGGCGCAGAATGATATGATTTTTTCGATTATTTGTGAGGAGCTTGGTCTTTTTGGTGCGATGGCGGTTATTCTTCTTTTTATCATTCTGATATGGAGTTGTATGGTCGTTGCAAATAAAGCAGTTGATCGCTTTGGTTCGCTTTTGGTAGTAGGTGTTATGGCACATTACGCGATACAGGTGATTCTGAATATCGCCGTAGTAACAAATACCATACCTAATACGGGAATTACGCTGCCGTTTATCAGTTATGGAGGCACTGCAACGCTCTTTTTGCTGGCGGAAATTGGTATTGTGCTCAATGTCAGCAAAAGCTGTAAATAAACATCGTTCATTAACATAGTAATCAAACAGAGAAAAAACGCATATAATACCATAATTCATAATTTTATGCGGTGAAACATATGGCTTATGACAGTGAAAACGCTTCGTCAATCTGTATGGAGGGAGGAAAACAGCTAGAAGGAACAGTACGTATTCAGGGTTCGAAGAATGCAGCGCTTCCAGTACTTGCAGCAAGTATTCTTATTCCGGATACTTGTATCTTAAAAAATGTTCCTTGTATTACCGATATTGGATGCATGGAAAATTTGCTGGAAAGTACGGGGGCGGTTTTGGAGAAGAGGGAGGAAGCGCATACGCTCCGGATCAATGCGGTCAATATCAAAGAGTACAGACTTCCTGCAAAGTATGTAAGTGCGATGCGCTCGTCGGTTGTGCTGATGGGGGCGCTTCTTGGCAGGATTGGGGAGGTGCTTGTGGATTATCCCGGCGGATGTGTAATCGGAAAAAGACCGATTGATCTGCACTTATATGGATTGGAGAAGCTTGGTGCGCAGATATTTACGGATAAAAATCGTATTCATGCCTATGCTGATGAGCTTAAGGGTGCGCAGATATCGTTTCCGTTTCCAAGCGTAGGAGCAACACAAAATACGATTCTTGCAGCAGTAACAGCGTATGGTACGACGGTGATCAAAAATGCAGCAAGAGAGCCGGAAATTACAGCACTATGCGATTTTTTGAATAAAGCCGGAGCAAACATTGAGATTGGTCATGATTTCATCGAGACGGGAAAAATTGTGATTCATGGTGTGGAGATCAGTCGTTTGCACGGTGTTACATATGAGATTATACCGGACAGGATTGTCGCGGGAACATATCTGTTTGCAGCGCTTGCGGCAGGAGGGCGTGTGGCGCTTGAAAATGCGCCTGCCACGCAGCTTAGAAGTGTGTGTGATTTAATTGAGAGAATGGGTGGACGGATTGATTCCGATAA
Source organism: Lachnospiraceae bacterium (assembly GCA_014804225.1). Taxonomy (GTDB): domain Bacteria; phylum Bacillota; class Clostridia; order Lachnospirales; family Lachnospiraceae; genus COE1. Next base: position 2,643 of record JAAVAF010000012.1, on the reverse strand, counting down.
AGAAAATGAAAAGAACAGACTTTTGGTTTGTGTAGACGAACCGGTAAATATTAGAAATGTAGGATTTGTGGAAACCGATGTATATCCGGCATTTCCGACGGACTTACAATCGCCGCTGCTTGCGTGTGCATGTGTGAGTAAGGGTGAGCTGGTTATCAGAGAGCGCATTTTTTCAAGTCGCTTTCGGATTGTGGAGGAGCTTGTCAGAATGGGAGCGGATATTGAAATCTTGGATGAAGAGCGTGTACGGGTAAGAGGCGTGGAGCAGCTTGCAGGAAGAACGGTGATTGCGCGTGAGCTCAGGGGAGGGGCTTCGCTTGTGATTGCGGGACTTGCGGCGTCGGGAATTACTACGGTTAAGGACATTTGCTATATCAAGAGAGGGTATCAGGATATTGTGGGTGATTTGAAAGGACTTGGAGCGAGGATTGAGTATGTTTATTCGTGAGGAGAGAAAAAAATGTTACATTATTATTGCGTTGTGTGCGGTCAATATGGTGCTTTTGATTGCCTATTTCCTATTGACGCACTATGCGGTAAAGAATGTGATTGTTGACGGAAATAAGCATTATTCCGCAAAAGAAATACAATCGATGATTATGACAGGTTATCTGGGGGATAATTCGCTGTATCTGTCTTTGAAATATAAAAATAAGGAAGTGGAAGGCATTCCCTTTGTGGAAACAATGGACGTTGTGGTGCAGTCAAATGACACGATCAAAATCACGGTGTATGAAAAGGCGCTTGCGGGTTATGTGGAATACCTTGGCAGATATATGTATTTTGACAATGAAGGTGTGGTCGTGGAGGCGTCAAAGGTAACGACAAAGGGAATACCACAGGTTACGGGACTCGGGTTTGATCATGTAGTGTTGTATGATAAGCTTCCTGTGGACAATAACGGTATTTTTCAAAATGTTTTGACAATCACGAAGCTTTTAAATAAGTATGACATTATATGCGATAAAATACAGTTTGATTCCAATTATAATGTGACGCTTGGGTATGACAGCGTGAAGGTAAATATTGGAGCGTTGGAAAATCTGGACGAAAAAATTATGCAATTGCCTTTAATACTGCCGTCACTGCAAGGAGAAAAGGGTGTGCTTGATTTACAAAACTATTCGTCCGATAAAAAAACGACCTCGTTTGAGAGAGAAGGCTAAAAAGTAAAGAATGGAATAAATTAAATAAAAGTGGAATAAAAGTGAAAAAATAGGTTGATAAATTGCCAAAAAAATTATATTATAGACTTAATGGAATTTTTTATCATGTAGGATTGCGAGGGGAAAGCAAGCGTGTTCGCTTGTAATACATTAGGAAACAAATTATGAAGGAGGAAGGAAACTTGCTCGAGATTAGATCAAATGAAACAGATGCAGCAGCAAGAATTATTGTAGTAGGTGTAGGCGGTGCAGGAAACAACGCTGTAAACCGAATGATAGATGAATCGATTACGGGAGTAGAGTTTATCGGAGCAAATACGGACAGGCAGGCATTAAAGCTTTGTAAGGCACCGAAATGTTTACAGATCGGCGAAAAACTTACCAAGGGACTTGGTGCCGGTGCGAAGCCTGAAATTGGTGAAAAGGCAGCAGAGGAAAGTTCTGAGGAAATAAAAGAGGCGATCAAGGGAGCGGACATGGTGTTCGTTACTTGTGGTATGGGAGGCGGTACAGGTACTGGTGCTGCACCCATCGTGGCAGCGATCGCAAAGGAAATGGGGATACTTACCGTTGGCGTTGTGACAAAACCGTTTAACTTTGAGGCAAAGCAACGTATGAGGAATGCACTTGCAGGAATCGAGAAATTAAAAGAGCATGTGGACACGCTTATTATCATTCCGAATGATAAGCTTCTTGAGATTGTCGACAGACGGACAGGCATTGAAGATGCATTAAAAAAGGCGGACGAGGTATTGCAGCAGGCGGTACAGGGCATCACAGACTTAATTAACGTGCCCTCGTTGATTAATCTTGATTTTGCTGATATCCAGACCGTAATGAAGGACAAAGGTATTGCGCATATCGGTATTGGATACGGTAAGGGAGAAACGAAGGCGGCAGATGCGATTAAGACGGCTGTGGAATCACCACTTCTGGACACGACTATCAGCAGTGCGACCGATGTAATTCTTAATATCTCTGGCGATATCACCATTTTTGATGCAAATGACGCGGCGGATTATATCCGTAAGCTTGCGGGTGATGATATCAATGTTATTTTTGGTGTTATGTGCAATGAGGATATGGCAGATACCTGTACTGTTACAGTCATTGCAACGGGTATCGATGAGGCGGGAAGTTCGGTATCGCCGATGACATCAATGGCAAAGATGAACGGATTTACGGTTCCCAAGCCTGCAGTTAATCCGCAGTCCTCTCAGGTAGTCAGACCGGCAAGGCCGCCACAGCAAGGACTGAACGTGATACAGCCTAATCAGGCACCGGATACGGGTGCGAATACGGCTGCACCGCAAAAGCCGCTTCAGGGAATAAGGCCGACCGGAGATTTGAGCAGTAACGTAAGAGAAAAGACGTTGAAGATACCAGATTTCTTAAAATAAAATGAGTGTCGAAAAATAAATGGATTTTCGTCCCATGCTTTGACAAAAAAGCATGGGACTTTTTTGTATACTGATTA
>JAAVAF010000011.1 GCA_014804225.1 Lachnospiraceae bacterium | reverse complement strand
TACTGTTTTCCCTTACCTTCATATGCACCTTTGGCGAATTCCCCGTCATAAAGAAGATTTCCTTCCGAATCATACTCTATTCCGGCGCCCTCTTTTTCCCCTCCGGCAAAATTGCCTTCATAGATCAGAGTGCCTTTCCTCTCCTGCAGCTCTTCTTTGGGAGAATCTGCAGCCATATAAAGCTTTCCTTCTCCCTCTTTTTTTCCATCTGTAAAATTCCCCTCATAAATCATGTTGCTTGCTGCATCAAATGCTATGCCGGCTCCTTCTTTTTTTCCTCCTGTGAAGCTTCCTGCATAGACTGGTTCTCCCCCTTCATAAAGAGTTCCTTCCCCCTCATATGCTCCATCTGCATTGATTGTTCCCTCATAGAGAACATTTCCCTCTTCGTCGTAAAGAACTGCTTCTTGTAATGTCGGCACACCATTCACAAAGAGACCTGTGGCAATCACATTTCCCTCTTCGTCGTAAAGGGTTCCATTTCCCTCTGGCACACCGCTGGCAAATACACCCACATATTTTTTCTGGCCATCCGCAAAATACGACGTGCCGTTTCCTTCATATAATCCGTTTTTAAACGCCCCCTGGTAAACTAGATTACCATCTTTGTCATAAAGGCATCCCTGCCCATCATACAGATTTAACAAAAAGGTTCCCTTATAGCAAAGTTGCGCAGAATTTTCATAATACAGCTCCCCTTCACCCGAATAGGCTTCCATCTCAAAATTTCCCTCATAGAGCAATGTGCCCTCATAAGTGTAGAGCTGACCTTTCCCATTGATTCTTCCATCCTCCATCTTTCCCTTAAAGATGAGCGTTCCACCATCCTCCGAAAAAAGTTCCACATTGCCGCAATAGCCAATCATCTCCTGTGAATTAATCACCATCGTCTTTGTAAAAAAAAGCGATACCAGGACAGGATGCAGCAGCTTGATATACAGAACCGGAAGAATTAACACTGCAAGCATAACCATATAGACCATACTCTTTAGCACATAGTAACGTCCAAAGGAAAAATAATCCTGAATGGTCCGCTCTTTTTTCTTCTTTTTCTGATTGATTCCCTTACGGACATCACTTAAGACCTTTGAAGAAAACGAATCCGGGCTGATCATTCTCTTAACTTTGCGAATGACCACCTGAACCGGCGCCGTTAAAATATGCGACAGTTTTTTCGCCGTACGCCCAATGAATCCGCCCCGCATATTTCATCCCTCCTGTCAAAGCTTATTTAGGCTGCTCTTGCACCTCCAATGTTCCAATCTGCCCAAATGTGATTCCATTGTCTGAAATCATCGGATTTTGCAGATTCAGCAATAAATAGAGCGCCGCTGATATGATCAAAGCAGCCGCAAGCGCTGCCCGAATTTTTGGAAAAATCTGCTTTAGTTTCTCCCATGCACGCCACCAAATTCTCCTCGGCTCTAACTCCTGCTGTTCACTTTTTGTCAGCACCACTTCATAAATGTTATCATAGGCCACATAACAGTCCCACAGATAAGCAAAACGTCCTTCCTCCATATCCCGGGCAAATTTTGTCAGTTCCCGTGAACTTTTCTGTTCCAGTTCCCTGGCAAACAATTCCTGCACCAGTCCACTGACCCGGTTGATACAATCCTTCTCCTGCACCTTCCAGTAATAATCCACCTCGGTAAAGAAATAGTTAAACCGGACGCTGAGAGCATCATCTACCACAATATTATCTTTTCGCAGTATCTCATAGACAAAACAGTCCGGCATATTTAATAGAAATATTTGATCAAAGATATTTTTCAGCAACAGCAGGCGTTCCCGTAAAATGCTGTTTTCCCGCTCAATCATCTGCTGCAGCGTATTTCCGTCGGCATGGCTAAACACCACATAATATTTGCCATCTGCATTAAAGCTTGCACACAAATCTTTAAAGGAAAAATTTGTATTTGCCTTGGTCGTTACAGGCACCAGCTTTCTTGCCAGCTCCAGATCATTGACGCAGGCAATGGTATACTTCACATCCTCCGCCTCTGCATCCGACGCAGCATACAGTTCAATCGCCCCGGAGCCTGTGGTTTTGATCTTTGAAATCAGCTCATACTGCCTGTTCTGAAACTTAATTACCATATTTGTCTCACTCTCTCTCACGCACGATCACAAAAGTAGAAGCCTGCACCTCCGGATATGCCACGCTGGATACCACGATCTGGTAAATTCCCTCTGTCTCCGGCGCTATATACTTTCCGGTTTTATCAATCACACCGCCATCGCGATCCTTCACGCTCCATTTCAGCCGTTCATCTGTAAAGCCCTCCAACGCTGCCGTAAATACCAGACTATCGCCCACAAAAACATTCGGGTTATCAGGCTGTATAAAGATACGTTTCTTCTTCACAGCTTGCGGGACGTGTACCTTATTACGCAAAGCGGTCCAATGTACCCGCACCTGCTTTGCACCATCATTCTTTAGTATCTTTAATCCAATTTCAAAGGTTCCCTCTACTGGATGCACCCGTGCTCCTAACGATGCGGTAAAACCATTCTGCCCCTGGAACAGGGTAGCATCGCCAAACAGAAGTTGGGCATCACTATCAAGCCCATGGTCCACTTCATAACCAAGCTCAATGGTAACAGGTCCAAATCCCAACCCGTGGACAATTTCGTCGGAGTGGAGCACCTCTCCAGGACGTATATGCGCAACATCAAACAAAATCTCTCCATAGGCAGCTCTAAGAGACATATCCTCTTTCTTTTCTTTCTGACCTTCCTTATCCTGCAGCTTTGCTTCCTTTAGCTTTCTTACATCCTCCACAAGTTTCTGAATGACCGCCGCAGAAATTTCCGTATGCATAATCTTCTGGTCAAAAGGCAGCTGTTCGATCCGCTCAATCAGACAGATATTTCCGGCGCGTACCACATAAATCTTTGCAAGATAAATTCCCTGATGGAAGGTATTTCCCACAATATAATCCATAGCGGTCTTGTAATACTGAACTTGTAATGCCTCATACTCATCCAGATCATTTACGGATGCCTGACTGATACAGAATTTTGCATCACTGTAAGTCTGATTCCCTATCTGAAGTTGAAAGCTGTCTTTCACCAGGGACGCTTGTGCCTGTACATTCGAAACACTGGCTGTCTTTAATGGGATTTCCAGTTGGTATTTTCCTCCCTTTCCAGGCTCGTCTTCCTGAAACGCAACACGGACCCTGTTGCTCTCCTCATTCGTAAGAAAATTCAGTTCCAACTCATACGCAAAAGAAAATTTATGCTGTCCTGTATAGGTAATCTCAACCCTTAAAGCAGTGTCCTGTCCCGTCTCCAGAAACTTCGGCAATATCTGGACAATCCGAATCTCCTGCCCTTGATATATTGTTTTTCTCTCCTCATACAGCCGTGCCGGAGAATAAATCTCCCGCTCGGGCTCCTCCCGGGTCACAAACAGACGATATCCTTCCCTGTATTTATTAAATTCGCTGCTGTTGCGTCCTGCAGTCCCAGTGACATTGTGCATCAGCTCTGTAGCTTCTTCCTGATACTCCAGACAGAGATAATAAAATCCTTCCTCCTGCCCATTTCCGTATCCTTCCAGCTCTGTAATCTTACGCACCACTGGCTCGTCCAACACAATTTCCCGTCCTGCAAAATCCAAAGCTATCCCCCGCTCCACAGAGATGCTCTCATCATCCACTTCCACAACGTTCAACCCGCAGACAACACCAGATCCAAAAAGAAAACGATTAATGGTTCTACGCTTGTCGTTAAAATATTTCTGCTCCGTTTCAAAATCTTCTACAGACAGCAGCTTCCCATAAAAATACCGATTCCTCTCAAATGGAAAGCTTTTTAAATTCTTCATCTTTCTTTTCCTCCTCTATCATGGTGTCTGTCATGGCAGACATCATGCCTACCATAGACGGAATTGCAGCTACACCGTTCAAATTCGCACGTTCGTATGCTACCAGCGTGCTGTTTACTCCTACATACACATTTTGTCCCAGATAAATTCCCGGGCGCAAAACAATCAGATTCATCCTGATATGAGCCGGCTTCATATCCTCTATCATTTTCTTCAGAGCTTGCTGCTCCCGCGGAGAAGGTACTGACTGTTCCCGCACAAGTACATTGACTTCATACGGGCCATGTGCATAAGACTGTGTCAGACATTTATAAGCGTTTGTTTCTCCCCGGTATTCCTCGATATCACTATACTCCAGGATAAACGGGCGCTCTCCCGTAAAGGTACTAATCATATGTTCCGTATATTCCCGGGTACCCCTGATCAAGTTTTTCCTGACGATTCCATCCAGCAGAAGTCTGAGCCTTTTCTCCTGCCATAGATGCGCATTAGAGATTCCTACCCATTTTGCCAGCCACCTTAAAAATTCCGGCTCCGCCGTCATCGGATCCAACTGTTTTGTGGAATCTGCAATCCGTTCGTCTAAATCCTGATAAACAGCTTCAAACATTCCCAGAAATCTCCCTAGAAAGTCCTCCCTGCCACCAGTCTGATAGATTGTCGGAAGGTAGGATAAAAAACTGCGGTTTCCGGCATAAATTTTCATATGGAGAATCTCCGGGAAAAACCCCGTCTGACAAAACAACTGTATCTCCATCCACAAATATCTTCCTCTAGCACGATACAACATAATATCTTGGGGATTCTGTACAATATGAACCAGACACTGTTCCATGACCTGATGTTTTTTCTCCAAAGAAATCTCACTGCTCCGAATCAATTCTTCCCACTGGTAGATGCTGCCATCTACCATCACCTGGGCTTCATCACTGCAGTAAAAGGAAAACCGGATAGAATCATCTCCATAGGCTTTACTCTGAATCACAGCCCGGTGCCACTGGTTTCCCTCTACTCCGCTGTCCAATAACCGCGAGATGAAGATACCGTTTTCCGAAACGCCTTCTTCCAAGACAAGTCCCCGCTCTGTAACCGCGATTTTCTGTCGGTATCCGGATTCATAGTCCTTTCTTTTGTTGAATACAAAATATTTTATCTGGTCCACACCATCACCCCTCGCCTACCGTAAAATTAGAATATGCCATCCCCACCCGCCGTAAATATTCTGAAATCCATCTCATTCAGATAGGGCAGTCCATTCGGCGGAAGCTGCACATCGCCATTTACCAAATGCCGAAATCCCCGGCCTCTAGCCTCTAAGGACAGTGATCTTGCCTGATGTACGCAGGGCAGCATATCAATGATCCCATAAATCTCGCTGCTCGAGACCGGTCTGCCAATCTCCCAGGACCTCTCATCCAGATAGGTGCGCACCGCTTCTTCAATCATCATTTCCGCATCGGTAAACTGTGGTCTAATCACGATTTCTGCAAAAACGGAAATCCCTACGTATTCCGTACTTAAAATCTTTACGGTGGTTCCAATCATCTTCCTGTTGCGCAGCATCCGCTCCAGATTCTGTCGATACTTCTCGTTGAGACTGCCATCCCGTGCCTTGTAACTGAGGGGGCGCACTACAATCGAAACTTCATTAGAACCTTCCTTTAAAACCTCATTCTCTGGCACGGCTTCCCCGTCCCCTCCTGCCGCCGTTGAAACGACCTTGCTGTCTAAGATCAAAAGTCCCGGTGTCTGCCGGACCAGCTTCTCATAATCTGAAGAAGTAACCCCGCGCTTAATCTGTCTTAATTCCTGACACAGACGCTCATAACATTCCTCCACAGTTTCATTGTCTCTGCCGCCACTAGTCATCCCATACTGCTTCACTAGCAATTCCGGAAACTGATGACACACATGAATTTTTCCTGCCTTGATATTGCCTAATCTTCCCTGGCTTACTTTAAGACGCAGTAAACATATGTTTCCTTCCGGAGCCATTCCATTTTCACAATTGCCAAATAGTAACCGATTCCTCTCCGGTTCCAGAACATAAACTGCATCCTCCGGTGTACAATTGTCAAAATCCTCCACCCGCTGATAGGAATAGTACCTTCCATCCCGTTTGTCGCAAACCATGATTTCAAATTCATCGTACAACATGTTGTCGATATCCAGGGCGTATATCTGATTGGCAGAACCGTCTCCTAAACCAATCTCCCGTTTTTCCCAAAAATCATCTTCATATGCAGCCAATCGGCATATAAGCTTCTCTTCTGCCCAGTCGGGCTTTGCAAAATACAACAGACAATCACCATCTTCTGTCTCCTCTTTTCGCCTGACTGGTACTTGAATCCACCCGCCGTCCTGCTCCAAATAAAGCTCCGTCTGCCCGCTTTTTGCCAGATACATACTACTCTTTACAGCAAGCACCAGCGCAGTATCAGGAGCTTCAAGCTCATAATCTTCATAATCACAGCAGGAATACTGTTGTCTTACCTCTATTTCATTAAAATAAATATTCCGGATGAGCGGCGCCACATCATAATCATTTTCCATCAGCGTGACACGAATCTGAAAGGCGCCATATGTTTCGTCTTCCACCATTTTTTTCGGCAGATCAAACCCAATCCTGCCACTCTGCAAAAAAGCATACGTCGTGTCAAATGCCACCGGAAGTTCCTCCCAACCTTCCTCAGACTGATACTCCCATCTTAACTTTGCCAACGGAATAAAATCCTTCCCGATGGGATTGCGGCTCACTTCGTAATCCGTACGGATATCAAACGTGATGACGGTCTGCCTCTTGATGGAAAACGCCTTGTCCATAATAAAATAACAGCAATTCCCTTCTTTTGGATATTCCCCAAAAGGATACAGACACATCTGCTTCTCCAGGTCATTACCGATATTCACGTATTTGTCCAATAATTCCCCACACAAGATATACGCTCCCATCAGCCGGATGGAATAAGGCCATTCTTTCTGCAAGGTTTCAAATACCATGTCTCCGGCAAAAAACCTGGTACCCTTCATCAGAGATACCTGCATATCCGACAAACCCGCCGGAAGCTCCACACTGATTGCTCCTTGTGCCGGTTTTGCATGATTCATAGAAAAGCCGAATAGTTTCAGATACTTCTGCCTTCTCCATCTGCAAAGCTGACTGATATGATATTGTTGAATCTCCTTCAGCCATGAGAGAAGCCCGATCAGCATAATTCCTGGATCCGACTGGTTGTAATTGGTCCAGTCCGGACAAATCCCAGGTATTTGAAATACCGCATCTGCTTCAATTTCCTGATAAGATGTATCATCCAGATTCAAATTATAGAACATAGCCTAAGCTCCTTCTCGTTAATTCTGTCAGGGTTCTGCAATCACTTCATGGTATCCGCTTCTTGGCAGCCGGTAAAATGGCAGCAGCCGTTCCTCGTTCACCTCATAGTCTTCAAAGCGTCCGCTTCTATACTTCCGCAGGGAAAGCTGACTGATATATTTTACTCCTTCTACCTTTTTCAGAGCATGGGAAATCTGGTTTTTATCCGGAAGCGTGCCAATCTCCCATCCATCTCCATAAAAGTTGCCGCACATCGGATCTAGAAAGCGTTCCAATTCCTCCCTGACCCTTTTGAGCGTGGCGAAAACCTCTTTTTTCTGCGTCAACTCCAAAACAACTTTCACATCCAACCGAATCAGTTCCGGCATTACAATATGGAAGTGCCCGCCGTTTACAATATTTTCATCCATATGCGTGGTTAAATCATTGTAGATTTTCTTCCTAGTCCGCTCAAAGCTGTAAAAGCCCTCTCCATAATCTCTTGGAAGCACAACCAACGTCACCGCCCCCGGTTGGGATTCTCCCAATTCATCATAACCCGGAAAGCATTTGACCTTACTGATATCCCTTGACGCTTCCCTAGTCATATCTTCATAATCCTCCGCTGAAACACAGCGCCTGTTATGGCGCAGCAAATTCGCATTTCGCTCCACTGCCTCCATCACCGTTTCCTCGGCAAGTCCGCACACCGTTGCCATCGGATTAAACACACTGTTGATAAATCCTACCGTTCGATCCAACCGGCTAATTTCCCCGGTGGACAGATTTCCTTGATCTCCCCGACTATAACTGTATTTCACACGAACCTCTATTTCATCCTGTTCATTCCTCCCGATGACATTCATATACTTTGGAAACAGCAGTCTTCCGCTCCGTCTGTCGGCCGTATATTCCTTCCTATTTCCACTGCCCTCTGTCAGCTCTTCCACCTCTGTCCACAACTCCCACGTACTGCCGGGGCTGTCATAGTTGTCGTCCATTTTTGGTACATAGACTTCCAAGCTGAAAATATCCGTATAAGAAAGCTGTATCTGCTTAACCTCTGCATGAGGCTCTATTTCATAGACTTCTTCCATCGTCTCAACACCCAAGATACTAGCAGCATTTGGGTAAATTCCCTCAATTTTAGGGCAACTGTCCATATCGTTGGCGCTCTGTTTTCCGTTTTCTTCATAAAAGCGGATCCAATACAAGTTCTGTTCAAACATTTGTTCACGCCGACTATCCCTACGACCATACCAGGAAATTAGGCCCGTATGGGAAAAACCTTCCGTTCCATCAACGGGATGTATTTCCTTCCATCCTTCTTCCGACAGATACTCCCACTTTACGGCCAGATTGTCTTTCACCAGATCGTGCATGACAAACAAGAATTTCAATGGTCCTCCCACCAGCGGATTACGAAATCCAAGGTAACAGGTTCTAGCCGTCTCTGCTCTTGCCTTGCATAGTGGAAACGTAAATCCCTTCTGCTGCATCTCCCCCGGCAGGTATTCTGTCCACTCCAGATTGCTCTGTTGATAGATCGCCAATGGAGTGAGGGGTCTGGTCATATAACTGTATCCCATGGAAAAATTACCCATCACAGGGGCAATATATGCTCCCCTTGTCTTATAAGCATTATTCATGCGGATAATTCTGGCGCGAATACAATAATTTTCTTCGGAATTAACCAACGCGGGCTGAATATCTTCCGGACAGACAAATTCCATTCTCCGCCGCACGCCCCGCAGCCCATCCTCCACAGCAAAGATATTTCGATACTGTCCAGATACTGCAAGCCGTTTCCAGCCAAATCCGTTATAATATTCCCAGATAACTTCCTTGATGGTGATATCATACTCTTCTTCCGGTACAAACTCCTGTTTGCGCATAACCCGCTTCCATGCTATTTTTACCCCGGACGCAATTTCCTCTATGGGAATTTTCACAAAATCCAAGTCAAAATCCAGAAAAATCTTCGCCCCCGCTTTTCCGAAGATCTCACCGCTTCCAATATAACATTCATCGTACAAAGAAGGATTTTCCCCAAATGCCAGAAATTCTTCTATTTCCTGGTCAGTGCCGTTTACATTGACAAACTCCGGTCTTAGCCGTAAACATTCCGTACACAAAGACATCTCTTTTAGATACATTCCTGAGAATAATCTTCCATCCAGAATTTCCATAGAAATCACATAATGGGAATCAAATCCATTCATCGGGGCTATTCCCTGCTCGCCGCCCGGAATCTGAAAACAGAGTGCTCCATCCTGATATGCGCAATCTGTAATATTTTGAAACGCTTCTCCCGCACCATAATAAAAACGGATACGGGAAGGGTCACAGAGAGCTTCCGCCAAGCTAGAATCCATTTCTCTTCCCTCCAGGACAAGCGAAAGCCTAGCATCTGCATGGCCTGCAATATTGAGTTCCTGTCCAAAACAGAACATCAACAAATGACGCTGCAGATTCTCTGTCCCATCTTGAAACAAAAAGAAAGAAGGCACGCTGTCTTTTTGTTGGTCAAATAATTCATAGATAGCGTCTTCTTTGGGCGCTGTAAGAAAGATTTTCTGTATATCTAACGGGCACACCAGAACTTCCTCTTGCGTTTCAAACACAATCTGCTCTTCCTCTCCCTCTGCGATCAGTCTGGTTCCAACTGAAACCTCCGCCTCACTAAGCAGTCCTTCCGGCATTCCAAACACCACAAAGCCTTCCGCCGGACTTGCCGGAAGGCGCTTTGCGTTGATTCCGTCAAAGAAAGAAAGTAAATCTCCTCCCACAGACATATTAAATTTTTTGATATTGTCGTACATCATGTCGGCAAATATAGAGACTAGCGCTGTTCCGGCATCCGGCTGTTTTGGGTCGTATCTCCACTCCGGAACATACTGCTTTGCGCATTTTCTCATATAGTCTATAATATCTTTTTTCGACATTTTCTCCATTTGCGGAATATTCATAAACGCCTAAACCTCGCCCTCATTGATATAAAAAGGATACACCAGATTATATTGATTGTTTGTAGCACGGACTACATAACTTACCTGAATCGACAGAAATCCCTGATCAATCTGTTCATCACTGACCTCGGCCTGAATGTCCGTGATCCGAGGCTCCCAACGGATCAAAGCGTGCTCCACTTCTGTCTTCATGGAATACAAGGTCGTATAATCTACAGACTCAAAAGCATAATCCTGAAGCCTGCATCCGAAGTCCGGATGCATAGGCAGTTCTCCCTTTCTGGTTCCTATGATGATTCGAATCGATTCCCGTATGCTTTCCTCATTGGAGGACATTTTAATTCTCCCGGTAGCTCCGTCAATTTCAACCGGAAATTTCCAACCGGTTCCAAGAAATGCTTTTACATCACTTCTCTGATCCATGGTCTTTTGTTCCTTCCTCTAATTAATTTTTACCATGCTGCCTTTAAGTTGTGCCATCCCGGATGCCTGCAATCCTAACTCACCATCTGCCTTGACCTTCACACTGGTTCCTTTGACAGATGCGGACTGACCAGTTAATTTTAAAGTCTGCTGGGCATCTAACTGTATGGTTCCACAGGCAAGCTTGACCGTGTCCGAGCTTGCGCTCATCACTTCCTTCGTTCCGATTGACAAAGAGATCTCCTTCTTTGCTTTCAGCTTCATGGTCCCATTTTTGCAGTCTATATGAATACTGTTTTCCTTTTCCTTATCCTGCACAAGCACAGCTTCTTTCTCATCATCCAGCAATATTTCCAGTTTTTTGGGAGTCGTTACAGTAATTTTCTCTTTCCCTTCTGTTTCGGTAAAAGTAATTTTGTTTCCTCCCTTTGTCATGATGGTCTTGGTTTCATTTTTTTTATCCACGGCTCCCTCCGGAAACTTATCCTTTCCATTCCACAGACAGCCTAAAACCACCGGCATATTCATATTCCCATGGATAAATCCTACGAGAACCTCGGAGCCGATTTCCGGCAGCCAGTAATTACCAAAACCATCACCGCCATAGCTTGTCATAACCCGCACCCAGTCAGAAGTTTTTTTATTCTTCTCACCCATCAGATACTCTACTTTAATCATGCCCTTATGCTGTTCGTCCCAAATATCCTTCACAATGGCATTCAAAAGCCCCGGTGCCGTGATTTCAGGATAGGTCTTGTCGTCTTTTTGTTCTGACAACAGTTCATCAAAAAAATTCAACGTTTCCAGCCCCCTACTTCAAAAGTCGTCTTGTAACCATCTCCACTAAAAGAATGCTTTACCTCGATAATATCATACGTCCCATCGATCAGTTTCCCATCTGTGTTTTTAATCTTGACACGACCACCCGGCTGAATCTCGGGCACTCCAATGCACACTCCGGTAGCCTGTCTGGCCTGTTTTTTCATCTCATCTGCCTTGTGCTCTGCAACCTGTTTTGCATCACTGGTATCCTCTACAGCCGCATCCATCTGTGTCGTTTCGTTTTGTACCAATGACTTCTGCTTGTCATCTGACTTCACGGTCACTTTTGCCTCGACCTCTTCCTTCTTATCGGTATTCTGTCCCATAATTCGGATCACCGCATCCTGAAAAGAAGCCCTTCGCTGAAAAGATATAAGATCCTTAGCCCATTCCATCTCAACAGTATAGAACAGCTCTGCTGATACCTCCTTAAAATAAAGCTTTCCGGCATGGACAAAAAAATCCCTGTTTCCTTTTCGGCACAGTTCTTCTGTGATAAACTCATAATCACTGCCATTTTGGATGATACAATCTGCATCCAACGGTTTTGTCGCATCCACATTCTTTGTTTTAAACGCAGCACTATATTTTTTCACTACTTCATCAAATGCATCTGAATAACTCTTTACCTGATGTGTCACATTGCTTTTCTTACTCCCCATCATCATCCTGCGTACATCGACTGCTGTCACACGAACAGAAGGATTTTCAGAAAGCTCGTAGGTAATCTCGTCGACATAACCGTAAAACAGAGAAGTCAGGGAAGAACCGTATCCCATCTCAACCTCGACAATCTCTCCCAAGATAAAATCACTGATATCACTGGTAAACTTGCGGTTTTCCCAGTCGTACACATTGTTAAGCTTGATGACTACTGCACTTGCCGCAGACTGTGAAAGGGTAACCTCCACAGACTCCACCCCATATTCACTTGCACCAATCAGATCATGTGCTCCCCCTTCTATTTTGTGCCCCCCCGCCTTTATTTTCAGTGCAGGTACTAAAAAATCGTTATATTTTGCAGCCAGACTTTTCATGGTAACAGTAGCCACTTCAATGTTCCCTCCTACAGTTTTTTAGAGCGCCGGCAGCTTCACCACTTGTCCCGGCCGGACATCCAATGGATTCAGGATTCCGTTTTCTCTGGCGATCACCTTCCACATATCGGGATCACCATATTCCATGTTTGCGATATCCCATAACCCTATCCCCTGCCGAATCGTACGGTATTTACTGCGGTCAGGTGATTCAAAAGGTGATGCTCTGCGCTTATCCGTTGGCGACATCAGCGACTTAAAAGTCAGACTTACTTTAGCGCGCACCGGCATTCCGCTTTCCGTAAACATAATATATGTGTGGTTAAACTTCGTCACCACTCCGTTAAAATGCAGGGATCCCCACTTAAATGTCACCTTGGGCGGACGATGCAGACTTCCATCAATAGAAGTTGCATCTGCAATCTTTTTTGTAATTTTCGATACATCTGTGGAAGCATCAGGCGTACTGCCAAATGGCAACAGACTCGAAGGCTTCTTGGGCACGTATGTATCCAGAAAGAGATTCAGCGATAATTCCGTTGCTTCTCCGGAAATATACTGTAGGACAGGGCCATCTAACCCCGGCACTTTTTTTTCGGAATAATTCGCACCATCTGTCAACTGATATTCTGACGGATTAAACAACACATCAACCACACTGATGCCGATTTCTTTTTCAATTTCCAGTTTTGCCTTTGTAAGTCCCAAAAGACCGCCCCTTTCTTAGCGCCTGTACATCATGGCATTATATCAGTCCCCGTCGCAGCTTCTCTACATGCAATTCCTCATATAACTGCTGCTTTACCTGTTCTGCAAAAGTCCTCACATCTTCTTTTGCTTTTGTACTGCCTTCCACTTTTTTCAGTTGATCCTCCACTTCTTTTAACTTTTTGTCCAATTGCTCCTGCGCGGATTTGATCTGGGCATTTTCCTGTTGCATACGCAGTTCTTTCCTTTGTTGATCTTCCTCTGACACGGAAGCTTTCTGCACAGAATATTCCAATTCCTGTGACTGATATCTGTTTTCCCGTTGGTTCCTTTCATAGGCTGTTATCTGTGCATATTCTTTTTGGGTTTCTTCATATAGTGTCAGACCGTTTTCATCAATACCTGTATCATATGACATCAATTCATATGCTGGTTCTCTTCCTTCATATGGCATTAGGACGTATTCATTGATACCTGTTTGATATGGTGTTAGGATAGCATCATTGGTACTTGCTTCATATGATGTCAGTCCATATGCTACTGTCCCCTGCATGTAATCCCCTGCATCACTGTTACTGGTAACAGATTGCCGTTTCTCTTTTTCATAAGATTGGAGGAAAATTTTCTGTTCCATTTTCCTGATATCCCTGTAAAGCTCTGACCGACGCTGCTTTTCATAATTTTGGATATCTCGTGCTAATATCGGATAGGATGTCATCCTCTGTTCTAACGAAACTGCCCTTGTGCCGGAAAGGATATTTGCCTCTCCTGTATGCGCTGCCGCCACTGGTTGGTCATACGATCGTTTTTGAATCATCGTAACTTGTGCCAGTTCCTTTACAAACGCTCCATACTGTTTCACATCCAATTGTCGAATGTAATGCAGCAAGGCTTGAATCTGTGGCATTCTAAGCTGCGCGTCTGCATACTCCAACTGCACATCTGCCCGGTGATTAATCTGCCCGATCAGACTCTGGAGATGGTTCCTATCCTTCCCTATTTCAGTCTGCTGACGTGTCATCTGTATCTGCTCATTTTCTTGCTGCGCTTCTTCAGAAGAAAGCACTTCTTGCTGTGGGTTGGATATTATGTCTGCTGTTTTCTGTTCCGGTTGATACTCCGGATGCAGCAGCAATGCTTCTCCCCATTCCCACAAACTCTTGTATGGCACATCCTGCGACTGTATGTTGTTGTTCTGCAACAGCTTTTCGACGAATTCCCTATCCTCTAACTGTAATAATTTTTTGGCAAATTCCTTGTTTTCTATCTGTAGCAGTTTTTCGGCAAATTCCCTGTCTTCTACCCTTAACAGTTTTTCGACGAATTCCCTGTCTTCTACCTGTAACAGCGTCTTAGCGAATTCCCTGTCCTCTAACTGTAACAGTTTCTCTATAAATTTCTTATCTTCTATCCGCAGCAGTTTCTCGGCAGTTTCATACGCATTGCCCTGTATTCGCTGCTCTGCGGAACTTGTCTTACTATGTAATATTACTGCATTCGTTTCCCTTTTTCCGGATAGATTATTTTCTTCTCCTATAGGAACAGCTACTGCTTCCTCCGGTTCCTCATTTGACAGTTTTTGAATTTTAATAATCTGAACTAATTCCTTTACAAACACTCCATACTGTTCTTCATCTAATTGCTGAATGTAATGCAGCAAAGTTTGAACTTGCGGCAGTTTAAGCTGTATATCCTTATATACCAGCTGTATATCTGCCTGATGGTTGAGCTGTCTGATCAGGCTCTGGAGTCGATTCCTGTCCTTTGCCATCTCGATTTGACGGCGTATTACTTGTGTCTGTGCATCCTCCTGTTTCGCTTCATCAGAAGAAAACACTTCTTGTTGTGGATATTCTAAAATGTCTGCATCTTCCCACTCTTGTTGATGCTCTGGATGAAACAACAATGTTTCTCCCCACTCCCACAAATTCCTATATGACACATCTGGCAGCTGTCTGTCACTATTCTGCAGCAGCTTCGTGACAAATTCTCTGTCCTCTATCTGTAACAGCTTTTCGGCGAGCTCCCTGTCTTCTATCTGTAGCAGTTTCTCGGCAAATTCCCTGTCTTCTATCCGCAACAGCTTTTTTACATCTTCCTGGTTATTGCCTTTTATTGGCAGTTCTATCGTTTCCGTCTCGCCAGACTGCATCACAGTACTTACTTTCCTTTTGGAAGATAGTTGTACGGACAGCTGAATCATATCCGCCAGGTAATAAATAAACTTTTCCCTCTGTTCCTCCTCCAAATCTCGGATATATATCAATAATTTCTTTATTCTCTCATCTTTTGGAAGCTCCTCCTGCCAGTGCAATATCAGCCTTTCCTCATGTCCATGCTGTTCTTCGATATAGTGATTTATCTTCTCAACCACATATGTCAGCTCCAACTGTTCCTCTTGATTGAAAGAAAAAGAACTTATGATTTCCTTTTTATCCTCTGCCTGCTCTTGTTCTGCAAAATAAACTTCCAAAAGAGTCTGACTCCACTCACAAATATTCTGAATCTCTTCTCCCGTCAATTGCTCCTGATACTGTTTACGGAATATTTGCAGCGCAAATTGCGCTGTATTATCCTTCTGCTGCCCATCCAGAATAGATTCTGGGCTTAATATCTGAAGGTATGCTTCCCGAAATGTCTCAACAGCCTGTGCCTGCTGCTGCTCTATTCTCTCCTGGCGTATCTCCTGTTCCCGTTCTAGATTCTCGATTACCTGATAAGCACCATCCAACAATACAAGCGGATCGCCCTCTAAAAATCCAAGCTCTGGCTCTTCTGTGTCACCTACAGGTTTCTCTGTATATTCCGTCATGCTAATGTCCTGCATCAATTGCTCTATATTCACAATTTCCGCAATATTCTCCAAGGCATTCTCTTTCAATATGACGGCAATCTGTTCCTGAAAATCTGTGCTTTTATTCTGCTGATACTGGTTCTGTACATGTAGCATTTTTTCCGTAAAAACGTTGTTGCTCCCTTCCACAGAACCCACTGTTTCTATCTGTGCCCACACTTTTTGCAGATTCTCTAATTCCAACTCATCAATCGAACGGACCATCTCTGTCCTGTCTTGTTTCCATATTACCATCCGTGGATTGACATCCTTCTGCTCCACCACTTGCCAGTAAAACCGGCTAAACTCTTTTTGTTCCAACTTATACGCCGCTGCAACAAGTTTCTTTTTAGCAGATTGTTTTTGAATCGATGATAAGATCTGTCTCATATCCGTATCTTTTTCTAACGCTTTGACAATCTCCTTGCACTGGACTTTTTCACACTCTTTGAAATATGTGAGCAGCTCTGGTTTCTCCTGCCAGATCAACTCTTCTGCCAACGTCTGGTACTCTGTCTCTGATAAGGAAGAAACAAATTCCTGTTCCATCGTCCGCAATGTATTCACGGGATATTCTGTAAAATAATCCCGCAGCTTCTCAGAAAAAAGAGAAAGCAGACGGATTTCATCCTTTTGCTTTTCAATCTCCTGATAATTTTTCTGCCATTCCTGATAACGCCTGCCGTC
>JAAVAF010000010.1:24508-47270 GCA_014804225.1 Lachnospiraceae bacterium | reverse complement strand
CGTGTTTTGGCGGAAAAGTATACGCTGTGAATGCAAACGAGCGTATTACAAGGCTGCTTACAACGTCGGGAATGACAGCAATCGTACAGGTGGTGTAATGAAAAGTGCTACAATAAAAAGTATGAAAAGTGAGGAATGGATTGACTATGGAAGGAAACGTAATGAATGAACTAAAACTTGAATTTGAGGCAGTGTCAGAGAATGAGGGACTTGCCAGAGTAGTGATCGCTGCCTTTATCTCAAGTCTTGATATCACCGTGGACGAGCTTGAAGATGTAAAGACGGCAGTGTCAGAGGCAGTGACGAATGCGATTATACATGGATATGAGGAGCACGGTGGAAAGGTGGTAATGAATGCTACGCTCAAAAAAGAGCGTAGTGACAGCAGTCTTTTAACAGTTGAAATTTGTGATACGGGTGTTGGAATCGAGGACGTAGAAAGGGCAATGCAGCCGATGTATACGACGGGGCTAGAGGATGAGCGCTCTGGTATGGGATTTTCGTTTATGGAAGCGTTTATGGACAGCGTAACCGTGACGAGTTCGCTCAACATGGGAACCATAGTACATATGGAAAAAAAGCTCAAGGCATATGATGAGAGGCAGTAGTATATGGAAGATAAGGAGCTTTTTTTGAGGGCACAAGGGGGAGAAGGTGCAGCGAAGGAGTTGCTTTTTAATAATAATGTAGGATTGATTCATCATGTGTTGAAGCGTTTTATAGCGCGGGCGGGCTGCGATGTGGAGGACTTGTTTCAGATTGGTTCGATCGGTTTGTTAAAGGCAATCGAAAAGTTTGACACGGAGTTTGGCGTGTGCTTTTCAACATATGCGGTTCCCCTGATTATGGGCGAAATACGCAGATTTTTGCGGGACGACGGAATTATTAGGGTAAGCCGCGGTATCAAAGAAAACGCGGTCAACGTAAAACGTGCAAGACAGAAATTTATTGAGGAAAAAGGAAGTGAGCCTACGCTCTCAGAACTCTCTGAAATGACGGGACTTGGTGTAGAGAATATTGTGATGGCGCTTGAGGCGGGACGCGAGGTGGAATCGATTTACAAGACCATGTATGAGTCTGACGGAAATGAGCTTTTGCTTTTAGATACGATTGGCGTTACATCAGATCATGATAAACTAATGAACAGACTTTTTGTTGAGGGACTTTTAAAGGTGCTTGATAAGCGGGAGAGAGAATTGATACGATTGCGTTTTTATGAGAATAAGACGCAGGTACAGACTGCTGAACAGCTTGGAATGAGCCAGGTTCAAGTGAGCCGTCTTGAGAAAAAGGTATTGTTGCGATTGCGAAGTGTGGCACTTGTTTAACACAAAAACATAAAAACGTGTTAATTGATTGAAACCAAGAAAAAAATGTAAATATGAGCATAAAAAAAACCGATAAAAAGTATAACAGTGATTATGATTAAAGAGCATGGAAGCTCTTGGAAAGGTTGGTAAAAATGAACGGAATCAATTATAACACAATACTTAGTAACACAGGACTTTTTTCAAACAAATCAACAAATAACGATCCAGTAAAAAGCGCAGTCAATGCTGTGGCAAACAAGGCAGACGATAAGAAAGCAGCAAATCAGATTAATGCAGATCAGGATACATATGAGCACAGCAGACAGGTAAAAAAAGCAGGCTATGAGAAGCCGACAAATGTTGCGTCAACAGAGAACAAATATAAGGCACTTGATTCGAACGGCGTTCAGGAGGGCATTAAGCTCAGTGATAAGGCGAAAAATCTTTTGGAGGAGCTTAGAAAGAAATACGGTAATATGAATATTTCCGTAGCAGAGTGGTCAACGGACGAGGAACAGGATTATTATGCAGGACTGACTGACAAGGATTACAGCGTATTGATCAATCCGGAGCTTTTGGAGAAAATGGCAGCAGATGATTCTGTGAGAGAGCAGTATGAGTCGGTGCTTGATAATGCTGGAAAGTCAATGGAAACCATAAAGAGCGAGCTTGGTGAAGATGCGGACAAGATTAAGAGCTTCTCTATCACGATTGATGCAGACGGAAATACAAAGTACGCAGTGCAGCTTATAAAAGATATGACAGAGAAAAGCAAAAACGACAAGAAGGTTTCTGAGAGCGATAAGCAGAAAGAGCGTATCGAGGAGAAGCGCACCGAGAAAAAAGAACAGGAGAAGAAAAGACAGGAAAAACTTGAAACCGAGAAGATCGAGGCGGACTCTCTTGAAGAATTGATTGCGGCAATCAAGGAAAAACTCAATCCGACAGAGAAGACAGAGAAAATTACAATTAAAGAAGAGGATGTGGCTGATACGGCAGCAGCAACTGGTGTGAATGCTCAGTAAAAAATATCTTCTATGCCGTTTGTGGCGTGTGGTTGATTATTTTCATCAAAAATGAACACGGGCAAGTGATTTGAGGTTCCCTCTTTCCATGCAAGATGCTTGGAAGGAACGTGAAGCGAAAATCCTTGCCCGCTTTTTATGCGCTTTGCATAATCAACAGCGGATTTAAGCGGTGTGTCAAAGCACATGCCATAGATGCAGCCGCTTTCGGTGACGCCGACTTTATGAATATCGGATCCGGCAGTCATGGTAATCCCGTGCCCTTTTGCATAGCGGTATGCCATGCGGTCCTGCTCGTGGGGATTTCCCGCATTTGCGACCTCAAAAGCATCGCACTGATAAGGGTGAACGTATACTTCAGAGAGATAACCGCGCTCTCTGAACGGATGCGCCTGTACCACAAGTCCGCCTTCTGCCTTAATTTTCTGATAGTGTGTGATGTGATCCCATGTCATCATTTCCGGGTGCTTTAAAAGCCACTCTTTGTCAAGTCCGTAGACCAAAAATTCATCACCGAAAAAGCGTGCCTCCCACGCAAAAAAAACATCAAGTCCGAGTCGGTCGCCCTCTTTCTTAGCGTCTTCGTAGCCTTGACAGAAAATGTCAATGCGCTCCTCCCACGGCAGATTTTTTGGTACACAGCTATTGCCGTTAAAAAAGTGATCCGTGACAAAGATGCCGCGAAAGCCAAGATTTTTATAGTATGCGATGTATTCCGCACCGGTGCTGACAGCGCATTTGCTGGCGGTTGCCGTGTGAAGATGCGTTTCGTATAAATAGGACATGTGACTTTAGACCTCCATATGAAAATAATCTTTTACTATTTTACCACAAAATGCTATAATGTGGTTAAATTTTTTGAAACAAATAATGTTGGGAGATTAAAATGAATCAGGAAAAAATACCGCTGCTTGAGGCAGTGGAACGTTTGACAGGCACAAACCCTGCTTATTTTCGAATACCGGGGCATCGGTTGGAACGCGGAATCAGCAGCCGCTGGACGGATCAGGTTGGAAATCGGATATTTGCCTATGATGTTACCGAAACACCGTTTACAGACGATTTGCATGCGCCTGAAGGGTCAATCCGCGAGGCACAGGAGCTTTTGCGTGATCTGTATGGTGCAGATGAGAGTTTTTTTCTTGTAAACGGAACGACTTGCGGAAACGAGGCGATGATCATCAGCGCGGCATTTGAGGGAGAGGAAATCATGGTGGCAAGAAATGCGCACAAGTCTGCAATGATGGGACTTGTGCTCTCGGGTGCAAAGCCGGTATATGTCATGCCGGAAGTAATCGAGGACTGGGGATTACAAGGTGCGATACCGCCCGAGCGGGTACGTGTGCTTTTTCAAGAACACCCGCATTGCGGCGCATTGTTTCTGGTAAGCCCGACATACTATGGAATATGCTCCGATTTGCAAAAAATAGCGGATATTTGTCATGAGAATAATGCATTGCTTTTGGTTGACGAAGCGCATGGTGCACATTTATATTTTGACAAGGATGGAAAAGCAGACAAAAAGAGAGGAGCCTTGGAATGCGGTGCGGATATCTGTGTGCAGAGTATACATAAGGTGACGGGAGCGCTCACGCAAAGTTCGGTGCTGCATATCAAAAATCATGGCGTAAGAGAGGATGCGCTTTTTCATGTCGCTGAAAATCTGAAGCTGGTACAGAGTACGAGTCCGAGTTATCTGCTTATGATTTCGCTTGACTGTGCACGATATGAATTGGCAATGCGTGGCAGAGAGATGTATCAAAAGGCGGCAGAGCTTGCGGCGTACGCGCGCACGAAGATTAACGAGATAGAAGGGTTTGCATGTCTGGAAATGATAGAATCTGACGTGGCGGATTCTACAAGACTTGTGATATCGGCACGTGAACTTGGAATTTCGGGATTTGCACTAGATGAGATGTTGTTTTCACAATACCATGTAAATGTAGAACTTTCGGACCATGAAAACGTGCTTGCGATTGTGACATATGCAAACGAAAAAGAGGAGTTGGACAGGCTGATTTATGCATGCGGTAGTATTGGTGCGGAGTACGGTATTAGGGATAAAATAAGTGAAAGAAAAAATGACATGAATGTCATAAAAAAACAACTGTGTTTTCCGACGCTGCCTGAGCAGTGCCTGATACCGCGCCGGGCATATTTTTCAAAAAAGAAGCGCATTGCGTGGCAGGAGGCTGTTGGAGCTGTTTCCGGACAAGTGATAGCGCCGTATCCTCCGGGAATTCCCGTTATTTATCCGGGGGAGCGGATTAGCCGAGAAGCGTGGGAATACATAGAATGTTTTCGCAAGGATGGCAGACATATTCACGGAGCAAATCGGGACGGAGCGCTCGATTCGATTGAAATTATCGTATAAAAAATAAATATATGCAAAGAATAACCATATAAACTGACGGGAGGACATGACAAAATCGTCATGGTTATTTTTTATGGCAAATGCAGTGTTGTATGTTATGGCAAAGCAAAATGTAGTTGCGCAAAAAAGCGATGTGGAACTTGCGGATGTGGCAAGTGTTTACTGTGAGGACGAAACGGTGCGTGCAAAAGCAGAGGCGATGAAAATTCATCGTTTTAAAAAGGACAGCGCTCCGAGAGTTGTTATAAGTATTATGAAGGTGATAGAAGAGCTCACAAAGCTAAATCCCGGGATCACGGTAGAAAGCATCGGGGAAACGGATATCATTATCGAAACGGCATCCTTTCAAAAAGATACACAGGGCAGCAAAAAAGGCTTCAAGGAATGGATAAAGGTTGCGTTTGTGGCGTTAATTTGTTTTTTCGGTTCGGGATTTACCATTATGGCATATCACAATGATATTGGCATATCGGAGGTCCTCGGGCGAATCTATGAGCTTGTGACAGGAAAGACTTCTAACGGGTGTACAATCCTTGAGGTGGCGTATTCAATAGGACTGGCAACGGGAATTGTCGTATTTTATAATCATATCGGCGGAAAGCGTATCAGTCCCGATCCGACACCGCTTGAAGTGGAAATGCGAAATTACGAGCGCGATGTCAATCAGGCGATTGTGGAAATCAGTGAAAGAGCGGGAAAGGAAGAGGATGCGGGTTGATGCTGTTAAAGACAATATTGATTTGTGTAATGGGGTTTAGTTTTGGGATTCTTGTGTCGGCAGGCGTATTTACGGTACTTTTTGTGGTGGGACTTGTGCCACGCTTTGCGGGAAAGACAAATACAGCAAGGTGTGAGGTTTTTTATGAAGAGTGCATTATTTTCGGTTCACTGATCGCCTGCTTTTTCAGTGTATTTCCAATCAACGGCAGTCTGGGAGAATTTATGACACAAGCGTCATTTTTATGCACATTGCTTTTGGTTATCATGGGTATTTTTGCCGGAATTTTTGTAGGATGCCTTGCAATTGCGCTTGCGGAAGTTCTTGATGGTATTCCGATCTTTGCGCGGCGTGTTCAGTTAAAAATGGGACTGGATATTGCAATTTTTTCGGTGGCGATTGGCAAGGTAATCGGTTCGCTGATTTATTTTATTAAGGGTGGTTTTGAACCATAAAGGATAATTGATGGATAGAAAGGAAAGGGGATTATCATGGAAAAACAGCAGAAAATTCAGGAATATCAGGAGTATGTAAAGCAGAATTCGCCAAAGACAAACTTGCCGCTTCAAATGGCAAAGGCGTTTGTGATTGGCGGTGTTATATGCTGTGTGGGACAGTTTATCGTTAATGTAGCGACGAATCGGTTTGGTCTTGACAAGGAAACCTCCGCGGCGTGGTGTTCTATGATTTTAATACTTATGAGTGCGTTGCTTACCGGTTTTAATCTCTACGGAGGCATTGTAAAATGGGGCGGCGCGGGAGCGCTAGTGCCCATTACAGGATTTGCAAATTCTGTCGTGTCCAGTGCAATTGAATATAAAACCGAGGGTCAGGTTTTTGGTGTCGGCTGCAAGATTTTTACGATTGCGGGTCCCGTGATTTTATACGGAATCTTTACAAGCTGGTGTCTTGGCTTATTGTACTGGATTGCAAAGGCAATGGGGATGATGTGATGCGGCAGGCAGTTGACGAACGAAAAAAAGAATAGTATGATAAAAGACAGTGAAAATACAAGGGATCAGAGGAAGAACGGAGGAGAATGCAAATGAAAGGCAGTCAAAGAAAAGGTTCGTTGTTTTTATGTACGGTGTTGTTTGTGGCGATGACACTTGTGGCGGTGGGGTGTAACGATACCTCAAAAGATACGCTTTCAGATATGGCAACTGTACAGGAGGGAACACCTGTTGCAGAGCAAGTGTTGGGAGAGGGAAATACAAAATTTACCTTGACGGTCGCAGATAAAGAGGGAAACGAAACAGTGTTTGAGATTCATACCGATAAAGAAACCGTGGGAGAGGCTTTGACAGAACTGGAATTGATTGACGGAGAGCAAAGCACATATGGTCTTTATGTAAAGACGGTCAATGGTATCACTGCGGATTATGATAAAGATGGCGTATATTGGGCATTTTACATCAATGATGAATATGCTTCCACAGGGGTTGATTCGACGACAATCGTTGAAACAGATTACTACGCCTTTCGGCTTCAATAGATATGAAGCTTACAATTAGGGAGATTGCCGTCTTTGGAATGCTTGGATCAGTGATGTATGCTTCCAAGATTATTATGGAGCTGTTTCCGAATATTCATTTGATTGGCGTGTTTACGGTTGCCTTTACGATTGTATATCGAAAAAAGGCGTTGTATCCCATCTATACTTATGTTATTTTGAACGGCATTTTCTGCGGGTTTGCAGCGTGGTGGATTCCGTATTTATATGTGTGGACTGTTTTGTGGGGAGCGGTTATGCTCCTTCCGCGGCATATACCAAAGAAAGTTCGGCCGCTTGTCTATATGACAGTCTGCGCGGCACACGGTTTTTTATTCGGAACTTTGTATGCACCGGCACAAGCGATAATATACGGCTTGAGTTTTCCGAAAATGATTGCATGGATTGTTGCAGGTTTGCCGTTTGACTGCATACATGGAATCAGCAATTTTTTCTGCGGAATATTGATATTACCGATTGTTTTTGCTTTGCAGCGTGCGGAAAAGAATACAATATAAATTTTGATATAAAAATAACGGGCAGTACGTTTTGCGTGCCGCCCGTTGATTTTATTTGAAAAAGTTATTTGATACTGATATTAGAGAATGTTGTAGTACATAAGTTATCAATATCGTTTGCAACCTTGTTTCCGTCAACTGCAAATCCAATCAGGACATCCTGCCCCATAGGAATTTCAGCAGTTCCGATGAGCTTCCAAGATTCTTTTGTATTGTTTCTTGCGTAACCTGTAAATACGTTACCTTTTCGTTCAAGCTTAAGCCAGATACCGTTTGTAACAGACTTTCCGTCTTTTGCTGTTCTGAAGTAGAAGTCTTCTACAAGCGGAATTCCTGCCTTTGCAGCGCTGTCTTTTGCGTCGATTGTTTCTGTCAGAGCGCTTATTTCGCCAGGTTTATTGACTGCGAGTGCCTCACCGCTATCACTTGTGATAGAAGTAGCGCCTCTGTTTGCAAGGTATACAGCCCATGTTGTGTCCTCTAAATCAGGATTGCCTTCGTTCAGCTTTGTATTTTGTTTTACAAGCGACATAGAAAGGAATGCGGTATTTGCATTTGCAGCAACACTTTCTCTGATCATAAGACCAGCATCAATGTGGTTGTCGATTGCTGTGATATCATCAATCTTAGCAACGATCGTACCGTCTCCGCTAAGTCCCTTGTATACATAGTGGAAATCGTCCGTAGTCGCATCAGCGGGAACGCCGTCAACAGAACCCTCTGATTTACCAATCTTTCCGGCGCCTTTTACGGTAAGAACTCCATTTTCCAGAGAAGCAGAGCCTGTAACACCCGGAGTACCGATGTCAACGCTCTCGTAACCTGCAGTGCCTGCTGTACTGTTTACATGAATTTGTGCGGCGGTAGCCTGTGTAGCAGTACCGTTGTTGTCATATGCTCTTGCAGAAATGAAATAAGTTCCATCTGTAAGACCGCTCATATCGCATAAGTAAGGAGCTTGTGTTGCTGTGGCAACAAGTGTGCTTCCGTTGTAAAATTCTACTTTTTCGATTGTGCCGCCGTTATTTGCTTCGGCAACAGCGCCGATGACAATACTGTCACCGACATTGTATTGTGCGTTGTTGGCAACAGCTAACATTACCGTAGGATTGTCTGCAACCTTGTGGTCGTCCACGATGCTGTTGAAATAGTTCTCAACATTAGAGCGTCCGTTTGCAGCAATTGCTTTTGCATCAGCCGCATTTGTCTTGTCAAGTCCGATCAGATCTTCATAGGAGTCCGGCATACCGTCCATATCCGTGTCATATCCGGCTTCTCTTGCAGAAGTGGCACATGCATATCCGCCAACTTCGTCCTCTGTGTTGATAAAACGTCCCGTATTGGTTCTGACTTCCTGTACCACACGCGCGTCCTGTGCGTCACGTTTAGGGTAGGTAGCGCCCGCTTGATTCAATACTTTAGAGAAGCTTTCTTCTGCGCTTTCCATATCTTTCTCTAACGGGAAATCACATGCCTTTGTAGGCATAAAGGAAGTACCGCCGATTGTGGTTGTATACTGTTCTTTTGCGATTACTGTCCAGTCAGGAGCTGTGTTTATAACACCGGTTTTCTTGCCGTCGCCTAAGTTATCGGCAGAAATTTCTTCATTTTTTACAGCGCCATCATAGAGAACGTTTCCGTTTACATAAAATCCACCATATTTTTTGCTTTCGCCGGGCTTTGCAATGACTTGAGAAATGTCATCTCTGGAACCTACGCCGTTAATCATATAGTTATTCATATAGTTTGTGAGCTGCCAGCCGCCGCCGTGTACAACGTTAAAGCCATAGTTATAGATAACGTTGTTGCTTACCTGTGTGGTAGCGCAGTATCCATAGGATTCTCCTGCGGATTCCTTTGTAGGATCACCCATGGCTCCGCCGCCCATACGTGGTTCGCGCGAAGTATGGTTTGCCATCAGATTGTATTGGAAAAGGACATTGTCACCGCCAAAGATTCCGCCGTATCCGTGGCGTCCCTTTGTGTGGCCCGATACGGTAAGGCTCTCATAGATAAGACAATACTGTACGGTAACGTCCTGTCCGCGGTAGGTAGAAAGTGTTTCGTCCGTGTTCCAACTGAATGAACAATGATCCAGAATAAAGAGCTTGTTGTCGCGTCCCCAGAGTGCGTCCATGGAGTCGCTGCCGTTTGATACATTTTTTGCGCCCGGACGGAAACGCATATATCGGATAATTAAATTTTCCGAGTTGCTGATGTTTGTCTGGTAGCCTGAAATGGTAATACCGTCCCCGGGAGCTGTCTGACCTGCAATTGTCACATTTTTGACATCTCGGAACGAAAGATCGCTCTTTAGGTCGATGATGCCGCCAACATTGAATACGATCATTGCACCGCCGTTTTCTTTTGCAACTTTTTCGATGCCGTAGCGCAGCGTACCCTCGATTGGCGTACCTTCTTTTTCGTAATCTTCAAGAGAGGTAACGACATAGGTGTCGTATCCGCGTCCGCCCGTTGCGTATTGTCCGCCGCCTTCAGCAGTATCAAATGCAAGTACCTTTTCTGCTGCATTTGCCGTTGTTGACAGGGTGGGAGATGCCATGCCTGTCAGTACCATTGCGCCCGCAAGTGCAATCGCAATCGGTTTTTTCATGTTTTTCCATGCTGTCATTTTAAAAATCTCCTTTCGTTTGTAATATGAACGTTTGGTTCCTGTTAAAAAATTGGTTAAGCTGTATCTATTTTGATTGTAGCATTATTTAAAAATGATGTACAGCCTTTCCCAAAATTTTTAATTTTAATGAAAGCTCTTAACCCAGTTGATAAGGGAATCGTGGTGCGTATTATTCTGCACATCGCGACGCATCTGCTCGGTGACATTCCCTTTTTTTTCCATAATGGCAAGAATCGCTTCCTGGAGTCCGGCAATCTGTCCGTTTTTAAAGTCGTCGCTCGGTTCGGCAATAACAGTATTTGAAGAAACTGCGTTTGACGAAACCGTGTTTTCGTTGGAAACCGGAGCTTGTGTTGTCTGAGCCAAATTGTCGATGGGTTCCGGATTGCTGCTTTCCTCACAAACCGCATCTGTGATATCAAGTGCAACAGGTTGTTTGTCAAATTCTTCACAAATTGTATTATCTGTTACGGGCAGCCAGATATCGCCCGAATTTGCTTTTACGTTTACGCAGATCGTTTGGTTGACAACCGATACATGCTGCCCGGACAGCACACCTGCATATTCCGCTGCAGAGCCGTTTACCGCGAGTGTCATTGTGTAGTCACTGTCATCGTTATTGACCGTGGCAACGGCACATTCTCCGTTGTATGTACGTGAAAAAGCATACTGACGGTTCATCAGCAAAAGCTCCTTATAATCGCCGTAGCAGAGTGCCTTTGAACTCTGACGCGCTTTTCCGAGTGCCACGATAAGCTTTGTGAACGAATTGTCCGCAAGGGCGTTTTTATAGTCCTCGTAGGACAGTGCAGGGCGCAGTGACGCGTCGGAAAACTTCTCTTTTTTTCCGTCGATTCCGAATTCCGAGCCGTAGTAGACGGAAGGAATACCGGGGAGCGTATATAAAAGGACATGAGTGGGCGCATAGTGCGCTTTGTTGTTCAGCTTTGTGTAGATGCGTTCTACATCATGGTTGTCCACAAAGTTGTAAAGCCGAAAACCGTTGGGATTGTTTCCACCCAACTCATAAAGACGCTTTACGGTGTGTGCAATTTCAAAATAGTTGTGGTCGTTGTGACCGGAATAGAGCGCTTTATGTAGATGATAATTTGTCACGGAATGCAGTGTGCCCTCGTTTACCCAACGAGAATAATCGCCGTGAATAACTTCCCCCATAAGCCAGAAATCGGGTTTTACTTCGTTTGCAACGCCGCGCAGGGCTTTCATAAAGTCGAAGTCAAGCACATCTGCCGCGTCTAGCCGGATACCGTCCACGTCAAATTCTTTTACCCAAAAACGAATGACATCGCAGATATAATCTTTTACGGCAGGGTTTCTCTGGTTTAATTTTACCAGAAGATTATAACCGCCCCAGTTTTCGTAACTGAATCCATCGTTGTATTCATTGTTGCCGCCGAAATTTACATTGCAGTACCAGTCGCGGTATTGGGAACCTTCGCGTTTTTCTTTTAAGTCCCGAAATGCAAAAAAGTCGCGACCCGTGTGGTTAAACACACCGTCAAAGATAACACGGATGCCTGCCTCGTGGCACTTTGCCACATAATTTTTTAAATCTTCATTGTCGCCAAGTCGACTGTCCAGTTTTTTGTAATCGGTGGTTTCATAACCGTGTCCGACAGATTCGAACAAAGGACCGATGTAAATTGCGTTACATCCGATATCCTTGATATGTTGTATCCACGGAATCAGATTATTTAAACGGTGGACAGGCGCTTCATAAGCGTTTTCTTTCGGAGCGTCTGCCATTCCAAGCGGATAGATGTGATAAAAGACCGCTTCGTCATACCAAGCCATTTCAAATTCCTCCTTTTATTAAAAATAATCCTTCCATAATATTTTAACACAAAATAAAATGACATGCATCAAAAATTATGATATTATATAAAAAGATAAGATTGATGAGGTGAAAAACATGGAATATTTCTTTAATCAAAAGATTGCAAGAAATATGTCGCTGCTCTTAAATACGGTGTTTTTGTGCATGCATATTTTTTTCTTTACGTTTTTTGCTTATTATAATGTAAAGATTATGGAAAGTTTTAATATTTTCAGTATTATTTTTTATTTTGCCGGCTTCTTGTTTATCGGAAAGAAGAAGCTTGCGATGTATATCAACCTGATGGGGCTTGAGGTGGTTGTCCACATGATCCTTGCGGTGATTTGCCTCGGTATCGGCTATGGGTTTGAGATGTGTCTCATCAGCATTGTTGCGATTTTCTTTTATGCGGAATATTTTTCGCTCAAAGTGAATAACGGAAAAAGCAATGTGAGCGGGAGCCTTTTAAGTATGCTCAGCCTTACCAGCTATATCAGTCTGATCTTTGCGATGAAAAACAGAGAGCCGATTTATGTGATCAATGACACGGTGCAGCTTTTTATGTGTGTGGCGATGTCCCTGATTACGTTTCTTGTATTGATTGTTTCCCTGAAGTTGATGACGCTGGTTTTCTTAAAAAGCGAGGCAAGATTGTCAAAACAGGCGGAATATGATGCGCTCACGGGTCTTCCAAATCGTCACTATATTTTACGGCATTTAAACCAGATCCTGGAGAAAAACGAGGCAGATGGATACTGGCTTGCAATGGTTGACATTGATAATTTTAAAAGTATCAACGATACTTATGGACACAATTTTGGGGATAAGGCGCTTAAATCGCTTGCGGAAATTCTTTCCGATGAAAAACATGATGTGACAGTGTGTCGGTGGGGTGGCGAGGAATTTTTGATCATCGGGCGGCTTATGGAGGCTTCCAGACCGCCGTTTGAGAAGATTGATGCAATCAGAAAACAGGTCGAGGAATATGAACTGATATTTGAAGCTGAGAACAAGCGTGTGCCTCTTACAGTAACGATTGGTGCGGCGGTATATTCCAACGAAACAAGTATCGAAGATTGGGTGAGCATTGCCGATAAACGTCTTTATGTGGGAAAATATAATGGTAAAAATAGGGTTGTCTGTTAGTCCGAGCGGACTTGGGCTTGCTTTCTGTGGGAATAAAGGTGTTGCAATTTAAGGCTTGTAAAGGTATAATAGTATATAAAGTAAAAATACGGTAGGAAGGTGGACGCGTCAAATGGCAAAATTCGGTTATGAAGCGATAGATAAGCTTGGTAAGGAAGTCAAAGGCTCCATTGATGCTGCGAATGAGGATGAGGTTAAAAGTAAACTCAGAGGTCAGGGTCTTACGGTAGTATCGGTAAAGGGGCAGTCGGTTTTAACTGCCGACATTAATATACAGATCGGCGGTTATCCTACGGCAAGAGATTTAAGTGTTATGTGCCGTCAGTTCGTCAGTATGAACAAGGCGGGCGTTACGATCATGGAAACGCTGCGAATGCTATACGAGCAGACGGAAAACAAGCGTTTAAAAGAAGCCCTCAACACGGTGCGTATTGATATCGAAAAGGGTGATACGCTTGCGCAGGCGCTTGCGGAGCATCCAAAGGTATTCCCTGATTTGATGATCAACATGGTGGCAGCGGGAGAGGCTTCCGGTACGCTGCATGTCGCGATGGAACGAGTGTCACAGCAGCTTGAAAAGTCAAGTAAGACACAGGCCCTTGTAAAAAAAGCGATGATTTATCCGATTGCAGTTATGATTATTGCCGTTGTGATCACGGTTGTAATGCTTGTCGTTGTTATCCCAAGCTACCAAAGCATGTTTGTAGATTTGGGTACGGATCTTCCTGGTATCACAAAGTTTTATGTGGCGTTGAGTGACGCCTTGATTAATTACTGGTACATTATTGTACCTGTGGTGGCAGCGATTGCGTTTGGTATCGTGGCATTCTCGAAGACAGATATGGGAAAACATGTTTTCGGAAAGCTCGCGCTTACCATTCCGATGCTTAAGGATATGACTGTAAAATCCGCAGCGGCGCAGATGGCAAGAACCTTGGGTACGCTGTTGGGCTCTGGTGTCAGTCTGGTCGAGGCAACCTCGATCGTGTCGGGAATTATGGGAAATGTTTATTTTAAGGAAGCGTTGAAGGATGCGTCCATGCAAGTGTCGATTGGTATGCCGCTTTCGCGTCCTTTGGAGGAATGCGGACTGTTTCCACCGATGGTGTATCATATGCTTCGTATCGGTGAGGAGTCGGGAAACTCGGAGGAAATGTTAGACAAACTTGCTGACTATTATGATGAAGAAGTGGAAATGGCAGTACAGTCGTTAATGGCTGCGTTGGAGCCGATGATCATCGTTATACTTGCAGTTGTCGTAGGAGGACTTGTAGCGGCTTGTATGGCACCGATGCTTACAATGTATCAGGCATTGGATTCAATGTAAAAATATTACATAGAAACCAATAAGCCGACCCGCTTTGCGTGTCGGCTTATTGGACAAAAAAGAATAGTCTCATCGGCTATTCTTTTTTGTTTGCGGTTTTTCTGGTTAGTTGGATGTAAGTGCGCCCATTTCAGCGATGAGGTCACGGAACATCTTTAAGGCATCTTCAATTGGTTTTTTGGTGGACATATCAACGCCGGCATCTTTTAGGATAGAAACCGGATCTTTGGAACAGCCTGCACTCAAAAATAGTTCTTTGTATGCCTTTACGGCAGGCTCTCCTTCTGTCAAAATTTTTTGCGAGAGTGCGATTGCCGCGGAGAAACCCGTAGCATACTGGTACACATAGAAGTTGTAGTAAAAATGAGGAATACGCGCCCACTCAAGAT
Source organism: Lachnospiraceae bacterium (assembly GCA_014804225.1). Classification (GTDB taxonomy): domain Bacteria; phylum Bacillota; class Clostridia; order Lachnospirales; family Lachnospiraceae; genus COE1. Next base: position 32,499 of record JAAVAF010000010.1, on the reverse strand, counting down.
CGATTTGGGGGTCATGGAATACATCGTTTCCAAAGTAAAGGTCAATTAAATCATGGTATGTCTTACATGCTGTTTCGGAATTGATGCTCTCGCCGTTTTGTATCATCTGACTCATCTTTAGTTCAAATTCCGCGAACATGGTCTGGCGGTAGAGTGTTGTCCGGAACTGCTCAAGGAAGTAGTTGATCAGATAGGATCTTTCTTTTTTGTCCGTCGTATTTTTCAGAAGATACTGCATCAGCAAAGCCTCGTTACAGGTTGATGCAACTTCGGCAACAAAAATCACATAATCGGAGTCGATGACAGGCTGTTTTTGGTTGGAAAGGTAGGAATGAAGCGCATGACCCATTTCATGTACCGTCGTAAATTCACTGTCAAGGTTGTTTTTGTAGTTTAGAAGAATGAAAGGGTGTACGCGGCATCCGCACGAATATGCGCCGCTGCGCTTTCCTATATTTTCATAAATATCAATCCAGCGATTGCAAAAGCCCTCATCCAAAAGCGCTGCATAATCATCTCCCAAAACAGAGAGGGCGTTTTTGATATTGTTTTTTGTTTCTTCAAATGAGATGCTTCGGTCTTCATTGGGAATCATAGGTGCATAGAGGTCATACATGTGAAGCTCGTCAACCTTTAAAAGCTTTTTTCGAAGGCGCACATACCGATACATATACTCCATGTTTTCGTGTACCGTTTCGATCAGATTATGGTAAACCTGCGGATTGACATTGTTGACATCGAGCGCAGCGTGCAGCGGACTTTCATAATTTCTCGTTTTGGCGAAAAAGTTTAGCTGCTTCATCTGTGCGGAAAGGATTGCCGCCGATGTGTTTTTGTGTGCGTCATACGTTTTATAGAGAGACTCAAATGCTGCTTTTCTGACACTCCTGTCATTTTTTTGGAGGAGTGAGATAAATGTGGCATGTGTGACAGGATATCGGTTTCCTTCGATATCGCTTACGGAGTCAAATGTCATATCGGCATTATTTAACAATCCAAAAATGTCATCGGGGGACTGCGCAAGCTCTCCGGCGGCAGCAAGGATTTTTTCCTCGGCGTTGCTTAAGATATGCGCTTTTTTGCGGCGGATATCATTTAGGTATCTTTGGTATGTTTTCAGTTCCGGCGCTTTTTGGTAGAATTCTTCCAGTAAAGTATCGCTGATTGAAAGAATTTCAGGCTCTGCAAAAGAAAAAGCAGAAGAAATTGTCACAAGCGCTCCCATTGTCTGATCTTTATATCCCTGATAAGTGGTGTTTTTCGTATCCTCGTCGGCTTTTCGCATGGAATAATTTGCGAAGCGGTCCAAAAAGACACTGATTTCGTCCTGAAGCTTTAAGAAGGAGAGCAGCGTGTCTGCACTTTCGCTAAGTTTTCCGCTGTAGGCTTCGATTTCGGAGCATTTTTCTGGAATTGTCTCCAGATCCTTTTTCCAGTCCTCATCCGAGGCAAACAAATCCTCAATCGCCCATTTATGCTCTATGGGTATCTCTTTTCTGTTTTTTATTTCTTCCATAATATGCCTATTCCTTTCCCGTTTTTTTATAATAAAATAATGCGTTTGTATATATCATTTAATGCGTCGCTGCCAAACGATGCTATTATTACTATTATCAGTGTACCATTTTGATAACGATTATGCTATACTAAACATAAATAATCATAAAAATATAGGGAATAGTTACTGGAACGGAGCAAACAGTAACGGAAAGTGATAAAAACGATATGGGGTTAAAATTTTACATCGGCGCTTCCGGGTCGGGAAAAAGTTATCTGCTTTATCAGAGAATCATTGATGCGTCAATCAAAAATCCACATACCAATTATCTGATTGTAGTACCAGAGCAGTTTACCATGCAGACACAGCTTGAACTTGTCAAAAAGCATCCCAATAAAGGCATTATGAATATTGATGTGCTAAGCTTTGGACGTCTTTCACACAGAATTTTTGAGGAGGTCGGCGGAAACGATAAGCCCGTTTTGGATGATACGGGAAAGAGTCTTGTACTGCGGAGGGTGGCTGCCGAACTGGAAGAAGAACTGAGTGTGATGAAACGAAATGTCAGAAAACCCGGTTACATCAGTGAGATTAAATCGGCGCTTTCGGAGTTTATGCAGTACGGGCTTAGTACCGATGATGTGGAAAAGCTTTGCGATTATGCGTCAAAAAGAGGAGCACTTTCCTACAAGCTAAAGGATTTACACACATTGTACAAGGGCTTTTTGAACTACATTGAAGAACGGTTTATTACAACGGAGGAAACGCTTGACAAATTGCGCGGTGTGCTTGGAAGGTCGCATTTGGTACAAAGGAGTGTGATTGTATTTGACGGTTTTACAGGATTTACGCCCGTGCAGAACAGGGTGCTTCAGGAGCTTATGCTGCGGGCACAGCAAGTGATAGTGACGGTTATTATGGACACACGCGAAAATCCGTATGTGTTGGATGGCGAGCAAAAACTGTTTCACCTTAGTAAAAAGACCATACATGATCTTGATAAGCTTTGCAGTGAGGTCGGTGCGCAGCGGGAAAAAGACGAGGTGATTACAGAAAAACAAGTGTTTCGATACAAGAACAATGTGGGGCTTTCGCATCTTGAGCGGGAGCTGTTTCGATACCCGTATCGGGAATTTCAACAAGAGCCAAACAGTATCCAAATTTTTGAAGCATCGAATCCGAAAGAGGAGCTTCGTCAGGTTTGTCTTAAGATAAGACAACTTGTGCGCGAAGAACAATATTGTTATCGTGATATTGCGGTGGTTACGGGAGATTTGGAGCGATACGGATTTCTTGCGGGAGAAGAATTTTCCCGCTTTAAAATTCCTTTTTTCCTTGACAGAACGAATAAACTTGTGTTGAATCCGTTTATTGAATTTATTAGAAGTGCACTCTTGGTGGTGATACAAAATTATTCTTATGAATCGGTTTTTCACTTTTTAAGATGCGGTCTTTCGGGGGTGCGTCCGGAAGAAACGGACAGACTTGAAAATTATGTGATGACGATGGGGATCCGTGGAAAAAGCGCATGGAGCAAACGTTTTATAAGGCGGCAAAAGGAACAGGAAGAGGCAGTTTTGCAGTTGGATGCGTTAAACGCGGTTCGGGAAAAAATTGTGTCGATGCTTGAGCCGCTTACGGTAAAAAAAGCGACAGGACGTGCACTTGTGACTGCGCTTTATGAATTTATTGCAAAAGCAGAGATTGAAGATGGATTGAACGCGTACGCACAGGAATTTAAAGAGAAAAATGATCTTGTGCGGGCAAAGGAATATGAGCAGATTTATAGACTTGTTATGGAGCTTTTGGAACAGATTTGCGCGCTGCTTGGCGATGAGGAGCTTACAATCAAAGAATTTGCGGATATCCTTGATGCGGGCTTTGCGGAAATTAAGGTGGGAACGATACCGCAAAGCGCAGATAAGGTGGTAATTGGAGACATTGAGCGAACGCGTATGAGTGAGATTAAGACACTCTTTTTTGTGGGCATTAATGACGGGATTATTCCAAAGAGTGGAGGAACGGGCGGTATTATTTCCGACATTGACCGCGAGTTTTTGCAAGAGTCGGAGTTTGAGCTTGCGCCGACGCCAAGGCAGCAGATGTATATCCAAAGGCTCTATCTATACATGACAATGACGAAGCCCTCGCAGTTGCTTTTTCTCTCGTATGCCAAGGTTGACAGTGAGGGAAAGAGTATCAGACCGGCATATCTGATTAATACGGTGATAAAGCTGTTTCCGAATATTGTGATCGAAAAACCGCAGTTAAGGCGGATTGAAGAGCAATTGGATTCTTGCTCGGATGCAATGAGATATCTTGTGGAGCTCCTTCGGCGTTATGCCGCAGATGGATTGTTTGACGGGCAAGACGCCAAAGAGAGACGAGTATTTTTTACACTTTATGACACATGTGTCGGAAATGAGAAGTATGCTCCAATTGTGGAAGCTATGAAACGGGCGGCATTTGAATATCTTGCAAATGTGAAAGGCGCAAAGATCCCAAAGGACCTTGCGAGGCTTTTGTATGGACAGATCCTCCAAAACAGTGTAAGTCGTCTTGAGAAGTTTGCCGCTTGCGCATATGCGCATTTTCTGCAGTATGGTTTGAAACTTTCAGAGCGTGACAAATACAGTTTTGAGAGCGTGGATATGGGGAATGTGTTCCACGCAGTACTGGAGCTCTTTTCGGAGCAATTGACCGAGAATGGTTATACATGGTTTGATTTTCCAAAGGAAATTGGAGAGCAGTTTGTGAGCACATGCCTTGAGCGTTATGCGGCTGCATACGGTGAGACCGTGCTTTACAGCAGTAAACGAAACGAATATATGATAACACGCATGAAGCGGATTTTAAACCGTACGGTGCAGACACTGCAATATCAGTTAAAACAGGGAGCCTTCGAACCGGAGAGCGTTGAGATGTCATTTCAGATGGCATCAGATCTTCATGCGGTAAATATTTCACTTTCCGAAGAGGAAAAAATGCAGTTAATCGGGCGGATTGACCGCATTGATACGTGCAGGCAAAACGACAAGTTATATGTAAAGGTGATTGATTACAAGTCGGGAAATCGAAAATTTGATCTTGCGGCATTGTATTACGGTCTGCAGTTACAGCTTGTGGTTTATATGAATGCGGCGACGGAGCTTCAAAAAAAGAAAAATCCTGACATGCATGTCATTCCCGCCGCAATGCTTTACTATCATGTAAGTGACCCGATGACGGAAACGGAACAGGGAAATCCCGATGCTGCAGAGATCGAAAAGGCAATTTTGGACGAACTGAAAATGACAGGAATGGTGAATGACGAGGAGGAAATCATCAAACTTCTTGACAAGGATTTTGAGACAAAGTCGACTGTGCTTCCTGTGGCAAAGAAAAAGGACGGCAGTTATACGCAGGCGTCCTGTGTGCTTTCGAGTGCGGATTTTGAGACGGTTTCCAATTATGTCAATGCAAAAATCAAGGAGCTAGGGACGTCGATTTTAAACGGAGATATTGCGTTAAGCCCTTACGCGCAGAAAGATATGACTGCGTGTACTTATTGTAATTATAAAAGTGTCTGTGGATTTGACAAAAAACTTGGTGCAGGGCTTGTGCGTCATTTGGAGGAACTTGACCCGGAACAGGCACTGGAGATGATGAAAGTAAAAGTCAATGAGAAGGGAGGAGTCTAAAGATGGAATACACAGCGGATCAGCAGCGCGTTATCCATACGAGAGACCGCAATATCCTTGTATCTGCGGCAGCGGGAAGTGGAAAGACTGCGGTGCTTGTAGAGCGCATTATCCAGATGATAACGGATTCCGAAAAGCCGGTGGACATTGACAGACTTCTCATTGTGACTTTCACCTCCGCGGCGGCGGCGCAGATGCGGGAGCGCATCAGCAAGGCGATTGCAAATAGTTTGGAACAAAATCCTGAAAGCGAACATTTGCAAAAACAATCATCGCTGATTCATAATGCACAAATTACAACGATTGATTCGTTTTGTCTTTTTGTAATTCGAAATAATTTTAACGAAATCGGAATTGACCCAGGTTTTCGTGTGGCGGATGAGAGTGAGATGAAGATGCTCGAGGCGGATGTTATGGAGAACCTTTTGGAGGAGATGCATACAGAGCCAACGAAGCGTTTTTTTAACTTTGTGGAGTGTTACAGTACGGGGGCAAGTGAAAAGCGCATTGAGGAGGCAATTCTTAGACTGTATCACTTTTCCATGAGTTATCCGTTTCCGGAGGAATGGCTCAAAGAGCGGCTGAACGATTACGAGGCGGACGACGCACAGGAGCTTTCTGAGCGGAAATGGTTTCAGGATGCGTTGAAATACATTGACACTGTTTTGACAGAGTGTGACGAAAGACTCCATCAGGCACTTGAAATCTCGGAGCGGGTGGGAGGTCCCGCGCAGTATATCGACAATCTTGTCGCTGACATGGAACTAATTGAAAATCTGAAAAGTGCGCAGGAATACACAAAGCTGCATGAGCAGTTTCGTGATTGTTCGTTTACAAGGCTTTCGGCAAAGAAAATGCAAGACGAGGACCCTGTATTAAAGGAAACGGTAAAAGGGATCCGCGACGAAGTAAAAAAAAGCATCGCAGATTTAAAGAAGATGCTGTTTCAGATTTCGGTAGAAGATACACTGCGCGATATGGCAGTGTGTCAGGAGATGGTGGAGGAGCTTGTAGATCTCACACTTTCCTTTAAGGAGAAGCTTGACAGTGCAAAGCGCGAGAAAAATATTATCGATTTTTCGGATATGGAACACTTTGCACTTCAGATTCTTCTGGAGAAGAAGGCGGACGGTGCGATTGTTTTAAGAGAAACGGCGCGCGAGCTTCAGGATTATTTTGTGGAAATTATGATAGACGAGTATCAGGACTCAAACGAGGTACAGGAGCTTTTATTAAAGAGTATTTCGGGGGAAGCAAATGGAAGATACAATCGCTTTATGGTCGGTGATGTAAAGCAGAGTATCTATAAATTTAGACTTGCGCGTCCTGAGATCTTTATGGAAAAATATGACACATATGTCATAAATAATAATGAGGAAATGAAAACCGATTGTGTGCGAATTGATTTGAGCATGAATTTTAGAAGCCGTAGAGAGGTGACAGATGCAGCCAATTTTATGTGCTCACAGTTGATGCGAAAGTCGGTTGGAAATGTCGAATATGATGAAAATGCAGCGCTCCATGTCGGTGCGTCCTATCCCGNGCCNGACANGNAAAATTCTTATGANACGGAGCTTTTGNTTGCNGNTCCCTCNGAGGAGAATGAGGACTGTTCNCCAAAGGAAAAAGAAGCGATGCTTGTNGCAAAGCGCATTCAAGAAATGGTAGGGCACTTTCCTGTGACCGATGACGAAACGGGGGAGCTAAGAGCGGCGAAATATTCCGATATTGTNATTTTGTTTCGGGCAACGTCGGGNTGGGANGAAGATTTTAGNCGNNTTTTAAGTGAGAGAGGAATTCCNGTTCATGTCACGAGCAAAACGGGATATTTTGAGACCGTTGAAATTCAGGGNATTGTCAATTTTTTGCGTGTGCTTGANAATCCGCTTCAGGATATTGCTTTTTTTGGNACAATGAAGCTGCCNTTCTTTGANTTTAATGAGGAGGAGATTGCGGAGATTTCCTGTTTTGCNGCNAAGGAGGAAGNAAAGCAAAAACTNTTTTTATATGAACANGCNGCAAATTATNTGGAATATGCGNCACCNACAGAGCGNATGCGNAANAANCTGGAAAAACTCTTTGCGATGATTTTAGATTATCGCAAAAGAGTAGTCTATACNCCAATTAAGGACTTGATACGTGAACTCATAGAAGAAACGGGTTATGGTGCGTANGTAGGGTCTATGCCGGGAGGNGANCAGCGGCTTGCAAATTTNGANCTTTTGCTTGAGAAGGCNGGCGCGTTTCAAAATACAAGCTTTTACGGANTGTTTCATTTTATNCGGTATCTNGAAACCATACAGGAACAGGAAGTTGATTTTGGTGAGGCAAATATTCTCGACGAAAATGCNGACGTGGTNCGAATNATGACNATCCATAAGAGCAAGGGACTCGAGTTTCCAATCTGCTTTGTGTGTGGACTNTCCAANCAGTTTAATATGCTTGATATGNGGCAGTNGATCTTGATGGACGCAGAACTTGGNGTCGGCGTGGATTATATTGANCCCGATATGCGGNTNAANCGCAGAACCATCAGAAAAAATGTNGTGGCNCANCGCATGAAGGANGATACNCGCGGNGANGATTTGCGTGTGNTGTATGTGGCGCTGACACGTGCAAAAGAAAAACTGGTTTTGACAGGATATCTTGATGACTTNGNGAAAAAATGCAAGTCNAANGCTTATCTGACAATGGAGNNGAGCGAAAAGCTGCCGTATTCNGTTATGATGGGNGCAGGNTCGTACATGGATTTNGTGCTTGCNTCNCTGATGCGGCATTCGTGNATGAGAGAGGTTCTTNTGGAGAATGGATTG
>JAAVAF010000010.1:0-24503 GCA_014804225.1 Lachnospiraceae bacterium | reverse complement strand
TTGCAACTGCTTCCCTTCCTTATGNGGANGTGCCGATNANGCTTTCGGTTTGNAGGGAAGTGTTTGANTTAAAGGANGAGATTTTTTCACANGGAAAGAGCGCCTTTTTTGAGAGCGANCTTGACAAGGCAGCAGAGTTTGCGGATAAAGAGCTTCAGGAGAANATACGGCGCANATTTNANTTTGTCTATCCATATGCATATTTNGAGGGACTTACCGTAAAGACAACTGTTTCGGAATTAAAGCGTGAATCCTATCAGGAGGTTATGGAGGAGGCAAAGCCACTAATTGAATCGGAGNATGAAGCATATGTTCCAAGCTTTGCTGTGGCAGACGAAGCTTTGGAAGAAAANAATTTGCAAACAGGAGTTCGATACGGAAATGCGGTACATAAGATTATGGAATTATTATCCTTTGATCANTCTTTGACATACCATGCNGAANGTGATACAAAAANTCTTCGCGCAGCGATTGCAAAAGAACAAGAAATCTGGCTGTCAGAGGGGCGGGTGACAAAGGAGGAAACGGATTGTGTGCCGATTGGGCGAATCTGCGCGTTTTTCAAATCACCGCTTGCAGCCAGAATGATAGCAGCACAGGAGAGAGGCGCGCTTTATAAAGAGCAGCCCTTTGTACTTGGCGAAAAAGCGGTGGAGGGAACGGACGAACTGATGTTAATACAGGGTGTGATCGACGTGTTCTTTTATGAGGAGGACGGCATTGTGCTTGCAGATTACAAGACAGACAGAGTCGAAAACGACGAACAGCTTGTACAGCGGTACAAAACACAGCTTGATTACTATCAAAAAGCGATTGAACAGATCACTGGAAAAAAGGTGAAGGAAAAGTATCTGTATTCCTTTTATCTGCAAAAGGAAATAAGAATATAACAAATCAAAAGGAGCGTAGAGAGATGTTTGAATATATATTGTTTGACTTAGACGGCACCCTGACAGACCCGAAGATTGGCATTACAAGCTCGGTACAATATGCGCTTAGGGCGTTTGGTATTGATGAGCCAAATCTTGATAAGCTTGAGCCGTTTATCGGACCGCCGCTTGCAGACAGTTTTATGGAGTTTTACGGCTTTACTCCTGAACAGGCAAATCAGGCGATTGAGAAATATCGCGAGCGTTTTGACGGACAGGGGATTTATGAGAATGAACTGTACGAGGGGATTGACAAAATGCTTTTTGCGTTGAAGGAAAAGAAAAAAATACTTGCAATCGCATCAAGCAAACCGACGCCGCTTGTGCTTCGTGTGTTGGAGCATTTTGACATCCGGCAGTATTTTGATTATATTGTCGGGAGTGAGCTTGACGGCAGACGCAGTAAAAAGGAGGAGGTCGTTGCGGAAGCGCTGCGACTGATGCTGCCTGCTTCGTTCGATGTACAGGAAAAAAAGGAGCGTGTAGCGATGGTGGGTGATCGGAAATTTGACATCGAAGGTGCAAAGGCTTTTGGGCTGACCTCAATCGGCGTTTCGTTTGGCTATGCGTCCGAGGGGGAGCTTGAAGCGGCTGGGGCAGATTATATTGTCGATACGGTTTCGGAGCTGAAAGAGCTGTTATTGTAGGAGAGGCCTTATGCGTGGAAAAGGGGAACGAAATGCATAGAAAAAAAGAAATTCAAAAACGAACCACATTATTACAGAAGCTTGCGTATATTCTGCGTCCTTTTGTGGTTTATATGATCGTAAAAACGGTAGCGATGCTCACATTTGCAATTTTTATTCCGGCGCTTCCAATTTCCGGGATTACAGTCTGGGTGGAGGAAAATTCTCATATGCTAAGCGCAGTTGTAAACGCTGCGGCAAGCGTGGTGGCTGTTTGCTTTTTGTTAAATGATTTTCTAAAGGAGGCAGCAGATTCGGGAGAGATTGATATCGATGCAGGGGTAGGGAAGCAGTTTGTGGATTTTTTTAAGAACGAGTTTCAAAAGGGAAAGTCGTTTATCGCGTGTATTTTGTGTGCAATTTTTGGCGGTGTGTCAGCAGTTGGGTTAAATATCGTGATTATGCGGATTTCTAATTTTATGACACGTGTGTCACAAATGCAGGGAACACTTGGATCGGAGCAGTATGAAACGGTGAAACAGATACAGTATTCTGTTTCGATTGGACTTGGACTACTATTATATGGACTGATCTCACCGCTTGTTGAGGAAATCGTGTTTCGCGGAATTCTCTTTAATCGTATCAAACGGTTTTATCCTGTAAAATGGGCAGTATTATATTCGGCGCTTTTGTTTGGTGTGTTTCACGGGAATCTGCCGCAGTTTGTGTACGGTACCTGTATGGGGATATTCATAGCGTGCTGCTATGAGTGGACGAAAAGTTTTTATGCGCCGCTGCTATTTCATGTGGCAGCGAACGTAGTGGTGTTTTTGTTGGCTGGTTGAGGAAATTTCGCACAAATCCTGTTTCTTTTTATGGCAGTTTATGCTAGTATATAACAAAATGGATAAAATGGAGGGATTGCATATGGCTGATATCATGAAGCTGCAAAACGGCAGTGACATTAGAGGAATTGCGTGTGAAGGCGTAGAGGGAGAGCATATTAATCTTACGGAGGATGCAGGAAACCTAATCGGTGGCGGCTTTGTAAGATGGCTTGCCGAAAAGAAGAAAAAAGCAGTAAGTGCACTTCGGATTGGTATCGGGCACGACTCACGCATTACGGCGGACAGTCTGTTTGCTGCGGCAGCAAAAGGAATTGTGGCATCGGGAGCTAAGGTTTACGACTGTGGATTGGTTTCGACACCCTCGATGTTTATGACGACCGTATTTGACGAATTTGCATTTGACGGCGCGATTATGATTACGGCAAGCCACCTTCCGTTTAATCGAAATGGTTACAAGTTTTTTGACAGGGATGGTGGTTTGGAGCATGATGATATCACAAACATTTTAGAGATCGCATCCGGTCTTTCTGTGGAGGAGGCAAGCCTTGCAGGCGTGGAAAAAGCGGATACCCTTTCGGTATATTGTGATTTCTTAAAGGATAAAATAAGAAAGAGTATCAATGCCACAGAGTATGATAAGCCACTTGCGGGCTTACATATCGTTGTTGATACCGGAAACGGCGCGGGTGGATTTTTCGTGGAGAAAGTATTGAATCCGCTTGGTGCGGACACTGCGGGAAGCCAGTTTTTGGAGCCGGACGGACATTTTCCGAATCATATTCCAAATCCCGAGAACAAACAGGCGATGGAGTCCATTAAAAATGCCGTGCTCAAAAATAAGGCAGATTTGGGGATTATCTTTGATACGGATGTTGACAGAATGTCAGCAGTGCTTCCAAACGGTGACGAGGTAAACAGAGATGCGATTATCGCGATGATGACGGCAATTATTGCGGAGGATTATCCGGGCGGTACAATCGTTACGGACTCCGTCACAAGCGACCGCCTGACACGTTTTATCGAGAGCATCGGCATGAAGCATCATCGGTATATGCGCGGTTATAAAAATGTAATCAATGAGTCAATTCGTCTAAACAATGCGGGAACCGTTTCACCGCTTGCGATTGAGACATCGGGACATGGCGCGCTGAGCGAGAATTATTTCCTTGATGACGGTGCGTATATGGCGGTAAAATTGTTAATTGCGCTTGCAAAGGCAGCAAAGCAAAACAAACCGCTTGCAGCGTTTATTGAAACGTTGGAAAAGGGATTTGAGGAGCGGGAATATCGCTTTAAAATTGATTGTGATAACTTTAAGGAATATGGACAAAATGCTTTGAATACATTCGAGGAAAGGGCAAAAGCAAAAGGGTATCAGATTGCGCCCAATTCTTATGAGGGTATTCGAATCACGTTTGACACAGATGCGGTGAAAGGCTGGTTGCTGCTTCGTATGTCGTTGCATGATCCGCAGATGCCGTTAAATATCGAAGGTGTTAGAGCGGGTGATTGCGACAAGCTCTTTGATATTGTGTTAGAGCTGCTTGCAGGATTTGATAAGTTAGTGATACCTAACAGATAAGATTGTAAACTTTGCTTTTTCACCTTGCGAAAGTATGGAGGATTTCAATGAGAATAGGAATGGGCTATGATGTACACCGTTTGGTTGAAGATAGGGATTTGATTATCGGCGGTGTTACAATTCCATATGAGCTTGGACTTTTGGGGCATTCAGACGCAGATGTGTTATTGCACGCAATCTCCGATGCGCTTTTAGGGGCAGCGGCGCTTGGCGATATCGGAAAGCATTTTCCAGATACAGACCCGGCGTATAAGGGAATATCAAGCCTTCTGTTGNTGGAGCGGGTGGGCNCGCTTTTGGAAGAAAATATGTNNTTTATTGAAAATATTGACGCNACCATNATTGCACAGGCACCNAAAATGCGTCCGCATATTGATCAAATGCGGGAAAATATTGCAAATGCGCTGCATATNGGNATNGACCAGATTAANGTAAAGGCAACGACTGANGAGGGNCTTGGCTTTACGGGCGAGGGCAANGGGATATCAGCACAGGCAGTCTGTCTGCTCACCAGTCCGCGTGAGATGGCAACAATGGAGGCGGNGGATNACACACAGGCATCTNCGTGTGAGGGATGCACGGGCTGTAAAAAGGCAATTTGACGCGGGAGGNATTTTNCATGGAACCAATNACAACCGAATCGCAGACCACATCGTATGCNGCTGCAATCCGNAGAAATCCACCGCTTTTNGGCAGACAAANGACACCNTGTATGGTCGATATGGTGCGGCTTGATACCTGNTTTCTGCCTAAGGAGGCGTTGGATACGCAGCATTATGATCANACAAAGGAGNTGCTTCAAGAACAATATCAAAGNAAAGTNCCGCTTTGNNTGATGAATACGGATACAGAGACACCACAGGGGAATATGGCAGGCTTCCACTATATNTGCGANAGACAAGANATTGTGTTAAAAAACAAAGAGATACTTTCCACCCAATCGGAATGGGAGCCAGTGGACAAAAGTATGATGCCCGGTCTTGCAAATTTTGTGAACGCCACGCTTTGTAAGCGGTACGGCTTTTTTATCATAAGAAGTACGGCATATTATGAAGCGCTTCAAAAAAGACTCGAAGAAAAAGGCGGCGGGCTTTACAGAATGACTCGAGACGGCGAGATTACAGGGTATTTTGCCGAATGCGGTGGCTTTGTATGGGAGGCGGTATTTGCAGATGAGGCAGATCTGAAAAACTATTTTGACACATCGGCAGAGAAAAAACCATATGCTATGGCAAGGATTGTTCATTTGCCGGAGTTTTTAAAATATGTAGCCGGTGACGGTAAAATTACAATTGCAATCCGCATAAAGGATGAAGAAATTGCACAAAACGACGGACTTTTTATCTGGTATATCAATAAAAGCGGCAGCTATATGGAGCGCGTGGCGCAGATGGAAAACGAGGAGGATAATCCTTCCATGCGTCCCGAGGTGACGACCGATATCGGAGCGTTTACGGCATTTCTTTTTCAGTACCAAACATTGAAACAAAACAGGAAATTTGATAGTATATACCTATCCGGTCCAGCATGGATCAGAGAGCGATAAGACAAAAGGAGGAAATGTGATATGGCACTTGTGACAACACCGCATATTAGTGCAGAGGAGAATGCTTTTGGAAAGACGGTTCTGATGCCGGGTGATCCGCTGCGCTCAAAGTTTATCGCGGAGAATTTTTTGGAGAACGCGCAGCTTGTAAACAATATCAGAGGAATTCAAGGTTATACGGGAACTTATAAAGGGACGAAAGTGAGCGTTATGGCAAGCGGCATGGGAATGCCGACAACGGGTATTTACACCTATGAACTTTTCCATTTCTTTGGTGTGGATAATATTATGCGCATCGGTTCTACGGGTGCGTTACAGGAGAAGGTACACGTGCGCGATATTGTAATCGGTATGGGTGCGTGCACCAATTCCAATTATGCAAGCCAGTACGACCTTGGCGGCACGTTTGCGCCAATTGCAAGCTATCCTTTAATGAAAGAGGCTATTTTACAGGCAGAAGCTGTAGGGGCCAATTACCATGTGGGAAATGTGCTTTCCTCGGATGTGTTTTATAATGACAGCAAAGACGCAAACGCAGGGTGGCAGAAGATGGGAGTACTTTGCGTGGAGATGGAGGCAGCAGCGCTTTACATGAATGCGGCACGCTGCGGCAAGAATGCGCTTGCAATTCTCACGGTTTCCGACAGTTTAGTGACAGGAGAGGAAACGACGGCGGAGGAAAGACAGAATTCCTTTACACAGATGATGGAGATTGCTCTTAACACAGCAGTTCAACTTGAAAAATGATATGACAAAACAATAAAAGGACATAAAAATGGGATTGATTAAAAGTATCAAAAACGAAATAAGGGTCATCAGAGAACGCGATCCCGCAATTCACTCAAATATGGAGGTTTTTCTTTACCCAAGTTTTAAGGTGATGCTCCATTATCGGGTGGCACATAAACTTTATAAAAGTGGTCACTATTTTTGGGCAAGGTGGATTTCGCAGCGTGCGGTTCGAAAGACGGGGATTGAGATACACCCCGGAGCTGAGATTGGAGAAAACTTTTTTATTGACCATGGAAACGGCGTGATTATCGGTGAAACGGCGGTCGTAGGCAATAATGTTACGCTTTATCAGGGTGTGACGCTTGGCGGTACGGGAAAAGAGCACGGAAAGCGTCACCCGACAATCGGCGATAATGTAATGATCAGTGCCGGTGCAAAGATTATCGGTTCGTTTAAGGTGGGGGAAAACTCTAAGGTTGGCGCGGGAAGCGTGGTGATCGAGGAGGTTCCGCCAAACTGTACGGTGGTCGGCGTTCCGGGAAGAGTGGTAAGGCGCAACAATCAGAAGTTAGTACGCGAGGAAATGAATCAGGTTGATCTTCCCGATCCGGTAAATGAGGACATCAAAGCGCTGCAGCGCGAAAATTCAGAGATGGCAAACCGTGTGATCGAGCTTGAAAATCAGATGAAGCTTCTAAAAAAACAGCTTGAAAATAAAGAGGCGCCTACAGAATAAGAAAAGTACAAAACAGATACGAAAATACAAAGAGTGTTGGAGGCAGAAATGGAAAATAAATTATCCTTTTACAATACACTGACCAGAAAGGTAGAGCAGTTTATCCCAAATGAGGACGGAAAAGTCGGAATGTATACGTGCGGTCCGACTGTTTATCATTTTGCGCACATCGGCAATTTGAGAAGTTATATCATGGAGGATTTGCTTGAGAAAACGCTGCGTTACATTGGATATGATGTAAAGCGTGTTATGAATATTACCGACGTGGGGCATCTTTCAAGCGACGCGGATACAGGCGAGGATAAGATGCTTGCGGGGGCAAAAAGAGAGCATAAGTCGGTGATGGAGATTGCAAAGTTTTATACAGACGCATTCTTCAGCGACTGCAAAAAGCTCAATATCAAGACACCCGATGTGGTGGAGCCTGCAACAAACTGTATTTCCGAATTTATTCATATGATAACGGTATTGTTGGAAAAAGGGTATGCCTATGAGAGCGGCGGAAATATTTATTTTGACACGTCAAAGCTTGCCGATTATTATGTATTTTCGAGCCAGAGTGAGAAGGAGCTTTTAGTCGGCGTGCGCGATGATGTGGAGGAGGATTCCAACAAAAAAAATAAGAGTGATTTTGTACTTTGGTTTACGAAGTCGAAATTTGATTCACAAGAGCTTAAATGGGACAGTCCGTGGGGCGTGGGATATCCCGGATGGCATATTGAGTGCTCGTGCATCAGTATGAAGCATTTGGGCGAGTATATGGATATTCACTGTGGCGGTGTGGATAATATTTTCCCGCACCACACCAATGAGATTGCACAGAGTGAGGCTTATGTGGGACATAAGTGGTGTAATTATTGGTTCCATGTGCATCATTTGAATGATAAGTCGGGGAAAATGAGCAAGTCAAAGGGTGATTTTTTGACCGTATCGCTGTTGGAGTCAAAAAATTATAACCCGCTTGTTTATCGTTTTTTCTGTTTACAGTCACATTACAGAAAACCGTTGGAGTTTTCTTACGAAGTGCTTGACAACATGAGTGGTGCATATGACAAGCTTGTGAAAAAAATCGGAACACTTGATAAGGAAGGTGCGATTGACAAGGATAAATTTGTCCTGTACAGAGAGAAATTTGAGGAGGCGCTTTGCGATGATTTAAATTCCTCTATGGCAATCACGGTGCTTTACGATATGCTCAAGGACGAGATGTCGGATGCAACGAAATATGCGCTTGCGGAGAGCTTTGACGAGGTGCTTTCGCTTGAACTTACGACGGCGCACGCCGCGAAGGAGGCGGAAACGACAGTCGATGCGGAACTTGAGGCGTATGTACTTGCAAAGATTGAGGAGCGCAAGGCGGCAAAGAAGGAAAAGGATTTTGCAAAGGCAGACGCGATTCGAAATGAATTGTTAGAAAAAGGAATTGCGTTAGAGGATACACGCGAAGGCGTAAAGTGGAAAAAGATAAATTGAGGTTGGTTCCATGAGAGATCTACGTTCAGAAATACATGCGGTGTTTGACGCGGAGGCTGCGGACATCAACACCTATTCTCCGCTTACATTTGCCTATATCGGCGATGCGGTGTTTGAGATTATCATTAGGACGCTGATTGTGGAGAAAGGACAGTGTGCGCCACAGACACTGCATAAACGCACCACAAAGATTGTTCGCGCCGAAACACAGGCAAAAATGATTGAGGCAGTTTATGAGCAGTTAAGTGAAGAGGAGCGTAATATTTATAGGCGCGGGAAAAATACAAAGATTAATTCCTCGGCAAAGAATGCGAGTCTTTCGGATTACAGGAAAGCGACAGGGTTTGAAGCGCTCTGCGGCTACCTTTTTCTAAAAGACGATACAGAGCGGATGATTGCGATTATCAAGGATGCTTTAGCGCTTTTGAAAATTGACTTATAATGGAGAATATCATGAGATACGAAGAATTTACAATAGAGGGCCGAAATGCCGTAATAGAGGCATTTCGTTCGGGAAAGCCGATTGACAAGCTTTTTATATTGGATGGGGTGCAGGACGGACCGATTCAGACCATTAAGCGGGAGGCAAAGAAGCATGATACGATTGTGAAATTTGTGTCAAGCGAGCGTCTGGATCAAATGAGCGAAACGGGAAAACATCAAGGTGTAATCGCTTACGCGGCGGCATATGAGTACGCGCAAGTGGAGGATATTCTTGCAGCGGCGAGGGAAAAGAATGAGCCGCCATTTGTCTTTTTACTTGATAATATTGCGGATCCGCATAATTTAGGGGCGATTATAAGAACTGCAAATCTTGCGGGCGCACATGGAGTCATTATTCCGAAAAACCGTGCAGTAGGACTTACCGCGACTGTGGCAAAAACATCTGCCGGTGCGATTAACTACACACCCGTTGCAAGAGTCACAAATATTGCGGCTACAATAGAGGCGCTTAAGAAAGAGGGCATGTGGTTTGTGTGCGCGGATATGACCGGTACCACGATGTATGATCTTGACTTGAAAGGCTCGATCGGACTTGTGATTGGAAGTGAGGGCGATGGTGTCGGGCGGCTTGTGAAGGAACGGTGCGATTTTGTTGCTTCAATACCCATGAAGGGTGATATTGACTCGCTCAATGCTTCCGTGGCGGCGGGGGTACTTGCCTATGAGATTGTCAGACAGAGAATGTCATAAAAGACATTCTTTCTTACGGGGGACGAAATGTTAGAGAACTATAAAGGAATTTCGGATGAGGAGCTGATTGACAGGCTGCGGCAAGGCGAGCATGAGATAACAGATTTTATTATGGACAAGTATAAAAATCTTGTGCGGAAGAAGGCTCGTTCCATGTATATTTTAGGAGCGGATGGTGACGATCTCATTCAGGAGGGCATGATTGGGCTTTTTAAGGCAGTCAGGGATTATGACGCAGGACGTGATGCGAATTTTTATACCTTTGCGGATTTGTGCATATCAAGGCAGATGTATAATGCGGTACAGGCATCTCGCAGAGAAAAGCATACGCCGTTAAACACATACATATCACTGTATGCAAGCGCGGAACCGGAGGGCGGGGAGAAAGGCATGGAGCTTGTGAATATACTTGCCTCCGAGGTCGAAACAGACCCTGAAAAACTTTTTATCGATAAGGAAAATGTGGCGCACATAGAGTCTATTATCGAAAAGGAGCTTAGTAGCTTTGAGAAACAGGTGCTTGATTTATATATTACGGGCATGAGCTATTCGCAGATTGCAAAGGTGCTTGCAAGGGACGAAAAATCAACCGACAATGCGTTGCAAAGACTCAAAGCAAAGTTAAGGCGTGCAGTCGATTATAAAAAGGACAAGTAATTTCAAATTGTTATTTATTTAACAGGAGAAAGGTTGAAAATATGAAATTTGAAACAGTAAAGGTAGATGTAGAATATGCTGTAAAGGCGCAGTTGATGCTTTATATACAGGAGCGTTATCAAGAGATGTATGGGGACCGAAAACGCCCTATGATCATTATTTGTCCGGGTGGCGGATATGAGCATGTGTCGGTAAGAGAAGGGGAGCCGATTGCTTTTCAATTTCTTGCAGCGGGGTGTCATGCGGCGGTTCTTCAATATGATGTGGCGGGCGATGGTATGGAGCATCCGCTGCCGCTTATGGAGCTTACATGGGCAGTTTCCTATATCAGAGAGCAAGCAGATGCGTATGGGATAGATGGAAATAAGATCGTTGTGGCGGGGTTTTCGGCAGGTGGTCATTTGGCAGCGAGTCTTGGCTGTTTTTGGGATAAGCCGTGGCTTTCTGAAAAGACAGGTATGGATAAAAAAAGATATCAACCAAACGGATTAATCCTTGCGTATCCTGTGATTACGTCGGGCGAGCATGCACATAAGGCCTCTTTTGAGCGACTTATGGGAAGCAAAGCATTACCTGAACTGGAGGCGCTTTTAAGTCTTGAGAATCAGGTGACGGATCAGGTTCCGCCCGTGTTTCTCTGGCATACGGTTGAGGATGCCTCGGTACCGCTTGAAAATTCCATGTTGTTTGTAAAGGCCTTAAGGCAGGCAGGTGTAAGCTTTGAGTATCATGTATTTCCGCATGGCAGACATGGACTTGCACTTGCAACAAAGGAAACGACAATGCCCGATCAGAGCATGGTGGAACCGCAGTGCGAACAATGGATTTTGCTCTGCAAAAACTGGCTGCAATATAATCTGTAGTGTGTTTGCGTAGAAATTGGATTACGACGATAGGAGAAAATGGTTCATGAACAGACCAAAAAAAACGGCGTTACGAATGTTTATGGGTATATTACTGCTCTTGCTGCTTACAGGTTGTGGGGCGCAGGAAGAGGACATTCCAACAGCAAGTAATATTTCGACCAAGGAGCAAAATACGGAGTCTGTGGCAGTCAATGCAGCAGTATCGGAGGCAGTCAATGCGATGTCTGATATTGTGGTGGGAATTGAAGGGTGGGAACCCTTTGAACAAAACGTAACAATTAAAATTCCTGTATACGATAGGCATATGGAAGATGTGCCTGATGTCACCAACAATTATTGGACGGACTGGATACAGAAAAATTTTGGTGATCGCTATAACGTTACTGTTGAATATGTTGCCATCAATAGAACTGATGTTTTAAATGAGTATGACCGTTTGGTGAAAGCGGGAGAGCAGCCGACAATCTTTATGGAGTATGATTACCCAAAACTTGCGCAGTGGGTGAAAGACGGCTATCTTGTTGAGCTTGACTTTGATGAATTTATGGTAGTAGCGCCAAGTTATTATCAGAGAATGGTGGATTTGGGACTGCTTTCCTACACAAGCCTTGACGGAAAATATTATTTTGCGCTCGCACAAAGACCCTATTATAATACAGATTACGCATATGCGACGATTTATCGCAAGGATTGGCTCGAACAGCTTGGCTATGAGGAGTATCCGGATAACTGGGCGGATGAGCGGGAAATGCTATTAAGAGTAAAAGAGAGTGGTATCTGCAAATATCCGTGTGGTGGGAAAGCGATAGCGGGTTCTGATGTCGACAGAAATTATCAGTATCGAAGTTTTCCTCTTGATGAAGAAAATTGGGCATGCTACGGTGATTATGCGATTCCGGCGCTTGGAGATGAGGCAAACAAAAAACTGCTTCAGCGGGAGAATGAGAAATACAATTTAGGGCTGATAGAGCCAAATTATGACAAGATTGACGAGGAGACGGCACGGAAAAATTTTGCGACTGGGAAGTGTTTGTATTATCAGGGCTATATGGCACCAGATTTGGACTGGGTAAATGATTTTTACGAGCATAATCCGAACGGTAAGCTTGCTGTGAAAATTACAAAGAATGTAACCGACCGCGAGGGCGGTACGGTGCCGGCGCTGCGTGCAAATAATCCTTTTGGCATGATGATTGGTTTTTCATCGACAGCGAGTAAGGAACAGATCAAAGCTGCATGGATGTATATGGAATGGCTGACACAAGAGGAGAACCTTTTCACGATGCAGTGGGGGATAGAGGGAGAAAACTATACATTGGGAAGAAACGGACTTCCGGTGCAGACTGCCGATTATGATGGAGAATGCAGACAGGGATATTCCAATAATAAGGACTATTGGACGATTACGATTGAGGCAAGAAATGCGGGCAGCATTGAGGACATTATTGCGATGGCAGCACCAAAAAACGCTTCTCAGGATTTGACATCTGAGTTAGTGGAAAATTACTACGGACAGCTTGAAGTAGCCGAGGCGGGTTATGCTGTGTTTGACTGTAATTTTGCCGTTGCGTTTTCATCTGTGTCAAAGTATCAGGCAACGCTTTTGGAATTGTATAAAGAATATCGAAATGAACTTACAAAATGTGATACAAAGCGATTTGAGTCTTTGTATGATGAGCTTGCCGAACAATACGCTGAGGCAGGGTATGGCGATATTGTTGCGGAGCGCAGAGAGGCATATCGGGCAGGGCAGAGCACAAAATTGAAATAGTTGTGTTTGTTTTGGGTATCAAGATACGGATATTTCAATTTTTTTAAGAAAATATGTCAAAAAGTGCTGTATTTTTTAATGTTTTGTGATAAAATGTAATATGTTATAGTATAGCTTGTTATTTTGCAGTGTGCGTGGAAATGGAGGATTAGTATGGCGGAAAGCCTTAGACTTTCAAGGGAAGAAATCATAATTTGTTATAAAGAGGATGTCGTCAAACTACTGGAATTTCTGCCGTGGCTTGAGCGGACAAGCGGAGGTGCGTCATCGAGTATTTATAGTGGGGAGGGCATTGATAAGAGTTCGATGTCGGTGCCTGTCTATGATGCCACACTCCTTAATTTTATTAAAGCAATACGATCCACTGATTTTATCAACCGAAATTATGTGTATACGTTTTCAAGGTATCGGATCAAGACGGCTGCTGATGAGCTTCGTGTGATTGATGCATGCTCTCTCCAGGAGATATCTGTGCTTGGGGATATTTTTTCGAAGTATGTGCTTCGGGGTGATGTAAAAGGTGCAGTGTGGACAGAGGGTGTGTCAAACGGCGTATATTTGGCACTGTTGTTGAAATTAAAGGATTTAATGGAAATCAGAAGTCCATTGGCGTAGTAAAATATTATTTAGGAGTGGCAGTTATGGGTAACAAGTCATTACAGAAAAGAAATTTGATTGTGGAGGCTGCAAGAGATGTGTTTTTTCGGTGCGGTTATAAGGGCGTAACGATGAAAGATATCGTGGAGGCATGCGGGATCAGCCGCGGTGGACTTTACTTATATTTTTCCAATACAAAGGAGCTCTTTGAGGCAGTGCTGGAACAGGAAAATAAGACACTTACATCGGTGCTCGAATCGCCTGCAGTGAAAGAGGCAAGTCCCGGTGAGATTTTGTTGATGTATCTGGAGGAGCAGAAAAAAGATATTTTGAAAAAGAAAGGCAATCTGACTGCCGCAACGTATGAATATCTGTTTGAAAATAAACTTGTAAATGCAGACACTCCGATCAAGAAACGGTTTGATGAGAATGTCAGAGCACTGGAAAAATTAATTATAGACGGTGTAAACGAGGAGTGGATGGTTTGCGAAAGTCCAGCAGAAGCCGCGAAAAATATAGCATACGCGATTGAGGGCATGAAAGTGACTGCGCAGACGACGGAGATAACGGCAAAAACGTTGGACAATCAGATTGCATATATTATGGGAACGCTTGGTATGGTGATTAAAGATTAAATCATAGTGGACGAAAAAGTTGGGTACGCCCAACTTTTTTGGTCTATGAAAGAGGCAGACTGAGAAAGGGACACGGTTATTAGAATGTACAGAATAGGCATTTGCGATGATGAAAAAAATACCTGTATGGAAATCGAGAAAATGATTCAGGAGTATGCGAAGCAAAATATGACGGAAATTGATGTTTTTGTGTGGTATACAGGAGAGGCACTGTGTTCGGATCTTGGAACGGTATGTATCGACTTACTTTTTCTGGATATTGAGCTTGTCACTACCAGTGGGATAGAGGTAGGCAGATACATCAGAAAAGAGTTTGAAAACCATGAAATCAACATCGCCTATATTTCATCCAAAAGCAGTTATGCGATGGAGTTGTTTAAGATACGACCGATTGATTTTCTCATAAAGCCGATCAAGTATGAAGATGTGGCACAGATTATCGAGGAAGCATTTAAAATTTCCCGCAGAAAGAACCTGATTTTTGAATATCATGCAAAAGGGATTTACGGAAAGGTAAAGTATAGCGATATTATCTGTTTTACAAGCGATAATAAAAAAATTAATATCATACTGACAGGTTCTGTGATTACTTTTAATGGGCGTCTTAAGGAGCTTCTTCCTTCCCTTCCCAACAACTTTATACAGATTCATCAATCTTATATCATCAATCTTGATCATCTATCCGAGTGTACATATGATACCGTAACGATGTCGGGTGAGCGGATTTTTAATATTAGTCAACCGTACAGGAAGGAAGTCCGCAGACAAATATCGGAATTTAACTGGAGTTATTAAACGATGATTTTCTATATTTTCTATAAATACATGCACTGTTTTTTGGATACACAGGAGGTAAATCGGAGAAAAGAGATATCCGTTTATCTATTATTAGTGCTGTGGTTTACATTTGTGGAATCGTTTTCCACAT
This sequence comes from Lachnospiraceae bacterium, assembly GCA_014804225.1. Taxonomy (GTDB): domain Bacteria; phylum Bacillota; class Clostridia; order Lachnospirales; family Lachnospiraceae; genus COE1. The sequence continues at coordinate 9,383 of JAAVAF010000010.1, read as the reverse complement.
CAGATTTTAGCAATATAATTATGGCACTGATCATTTTTATATTGACGTGGTTGTATCAGGCGCGACTCAAAAAGAAGTTGATGGTTACGGTATTTGCATATGGAACATACATTCTATGCAGAACATTTGTTACATACACGTTAACCTTTTTTTACTACGATTCGGAGATCGCATTTCTTGTAGAACAGATTGCGATGCTCGCGTCAATGTACATCCTTGAGCTGTTGACGGAAATCGTAGCGGAGCATATGAAAAATATCCGCATCAAAATGGCAGAGAATGAACATACCAAAAGACAGCTTGCGGGATATTCCAACCAGTTAGATGTTCTGAAAAATTCGGAGGAGAAGGTACGCGGACTGCGTCATGATTTAAAGCATCATTTGAATGAGTTGATGCTTCTGGCAGAACGCGACGAATCATCGGAAATCAAGGAATATCTAAAAAGTATGGACAGCTTTATGACATATTCAAGAGAGTATGTGTCAAGCGGAAATACGGATATCGATAGCCTGCTCAATTTGATGCTGGATGATGCGAAACGGGAGCTTGGGGAGGTAGCCTGCAAAGTGTGTATTCCAAGCGGACTGGAAATAGAGCCGTTCGATTTCAATGTTATTTTGGGAAATTTGCTTGACAATGCAATCCGTGCGGCAAAACAGACGAAGGAAAAGTATTTGCGTGTTGTAATAAGCTACAAGATGGGAATGCTGCTGATTCATGTTGAAAACAGTTATGTCGGAGCGCTGATTAAGAAAGGGGGCCGTTATCTTTCTACAAAGGAGGACAGTACAGCTCACGGAATGGGGCTTGCAAATGTGCGATGTATTGTAGAAAAGTACGATGGTGACATAGAAACAGAAGATGCCAATCACTTATTTCAGGTAAAAGTTCTTTTATATGTAAAACAACGAATCTCGCCGTAACATATACGAATTTCGCCCGTGATGAATTTCCTCCTTTCTTTTGTGGTATAGTATTACAAACATCGAACTAAGGGAGTGATATCATTGACAAAGGAAGAGGAACAGCGTTTTATAAAAGAGGCATTTGAGGCGCTTGTCAAAAGAGGGGTAGCAGACAGTAGTATGTTTACACAGTCGCCTGTTACGGAGCGAGATCTTGACGCATTTGAGGTGAAATTTGATGTAAAACTGCCCTCGCTTTTTCGCANATTTCTTTCGACGTACTGCTATGANTTTTCCGTGATTTGTGCGCCGATACCGGTNGACGGACTNGAAAACGGGAAAGAAAACAGCGAAAAGTGGCTTTGGTGGATTGAACTNCTTTCCCTGCCCAAGGAGGAACCGCTTAGAAACTTATATGGGTTGATGGAAAGTTTTCGTGAGGTCTGTATGAATCAAGAGCTTTTGGGACTTATACTGGAAAATGTCAAAAATCTTGTTCCGATTGGGGAGTGGGACGGAACGCTTTGTATTGATTTAAGTGACGGGGGACTTTGCAGCTTTCAAGAGGGCGAATTTGACTGGAAAAAGGCGGGGTATATTGACGATAGCGGCATTGCGCACGGAGTAAGGCGAATGGCGGATTTTAAGATGCTCTTGGAGGTTTATTTTTATGGAAAATATGACCGGGAGTATGAAAGACAGATTGAAAAAAACAGCGGGGAAAGACCGGATTACACTGCATATATTCATCGATAGGAGTGTAACGGAAAATGGTAACAATCAAAATAGAGATCGGATTTGACAAAGAACAGAAAAATACAGAATTTGATATCAGAAAGGCTGCTTGGCTGGTGGCATTGGCAGACAGTGCAATATGGCTTGTTTTTGGTGTATTTTCGTTAACGCTTTTATATGGAGCAATCCGATCTGCGTATGCGATTTCTTTTATCATTGGTATTCTTGGCACATATGTGATTTATCTTTTTGGCAAAGCGCGGTTCTTAACTGGAAAATATGGCAGAAAAGTGTATCGGGATGAGTTTGGCAATACGGGATTTCTTCTTGTGGCAGCAAGCGTTGTGTTATTGTTTTTTCAATGTTTCTTTTAACCATAAAAAGCTGTTGACATTTCCATATTCTTTTGGCTTAATTATAGGTGGAGACTTTTAACTGTCAGATAAAGAAGCGGAGGTTAAAGATGGGTGGCTTTTTTGGTGTAGTGTCACAACAGGACTGTGTGTTTGATTTATTTTTTGGAATTGATTATCATTCGCATCTTGGGACGAGGCGAGGCGGTATGGCAGTGTATGGAAAGGACGGTTTTAACCGTGCGATTCATAATATAGAGAATGCGCCTTTTCGAACAAAGTTTGATAAAGATGTTCATGAAATGCAAGGAAATTACGGAATTGGCTGTATTTCGGATTATGAGCCGCAGCCTTTGATTATTCGTTCGCATCATGGGACTTATGCAATCACGACGGTCGGGAAAATCAATAATACGGAGGAACTGATACAGCGTCTTTTTGATGTGGGACATGCACATTTTCTGGAGATGAGCGGAGGCGAAGTGAATGCGACTGAGCTTGTGGCTGCTTTGATTAACCGCAAAGAGAATCTGATAGAGGGTATCAATTTTGCGCTTGAGGTTATTGATGGTTCTCTTTCGATCCTTTTGATGAATAAAGCCGGAATCTATGCTGCAAGAGATAAACATGGCAGAACGCCTGTTTCGATTGGGAAACGGGAGGATGGATATTGTGTTTCGTTTGAAAATTTTGCCTACAAGAATTTGGGGTATGTTGACTATAAAGAGTTAGGTGCGGGAGAGATTGTCATTCTGACCGAGAAGGACTGCCTGACACTCTCGAATCCAAAGGATGAGAATTTAAAAATATGCACATTTTTGTGGGTGTATTATGGATATCCTTCGAGCTCTTATGAGGGCATTAGCGTGGAGCAGATGCGTTATAACTGTGGGGCAAAAATGGCACAGCGTGATAATGTAAGGCCGGATACTGTGGCAGGTGTGCCGGATTCCGGAATTGCGCATGCGGTGGGTTATGCAAATGAGTCGGGGATACCGTTCTCGAGACCGTTTATCAAATACACACCGACATGGCCGCGTTCGTTCATGCCGACGATTCAGAGTAAACGTGATTTAATTGCAAGAATGAAGCTGCTCGCGGTGGACGAGCTGATTAAGGATAAGAGCTTGCTTTTGATTGATGATTCGATTGTGCGTGGAACGCAGCTGCGGGAGACGACGGAGTTTCTGTATCAGAGTGGAGCGAAAGAAGTGCATATCAGACCAGCGTGTCCGCCGCTTTTATATGGGTGTAAGTATCTTAATTTCTCGCGTTCTTCGTCAGAGCTGGATTTGATTACAAGACGTGTGATTGAGCGCTTGGAGAATGGAACTGTTACAGATGAGATTTTGCAGGAATATGCGGATCCGGAGTCGGAGAAGTATGAGAGAATGGTTGAGGAAATCAGGAAGGAGCTGAATTTTACATCACTACGGTTTAACAGGCTTGATGATATGCTTGATGCGACAGGACTGGAGCGGTGTAAACTGTGTACGTATTGCTGGGACGGTAGGGAATAAAAGCTGTATAGTCTTATTAGTACGAAAAACGGGCGTTATGCCCGTTTTTTATTTATGTGCCTGTTTGGGAGAGATAATACTTAGCCAAGATAGAACGCAAATCTTACAAAGTTGTTAGAAACGCGACATTGTCCGAAAGAATGTAGAAAGAATTCTATGAGATACTCTCTTTTGGGGCAATAAGGCGACGCGCAAAGTGCATTGATGTTTGGCGTTGTTTCCACGAAAAGGTATTGACATTTCATTTGAAATATTCTATATTTATCTGTATTAAGTGTATTAATACAGATAAAGTTTTAAATTTATAAAACAGAAAGAATATATTTAGAAAAAGTTTATAAAACTGGAATTATGTTTATAAAATTTTAAGATGTCACAAATTAAACTAAAATTAAGAAAATATTAAAGACAAAATAAACAATCAGTGATATGATAGGGAACTAAAGAAAACAGAAAAGGGGAGAACAGTATGAAAAGAGGGAGGGATTGAAATGGAAAATACATTAATCGAGATCAGTGACATGCACAAAATTTACAATCCAGGAGAAAATGAGGTGCGGGCACTCGATGGAGTGGATCTGACAATTTGCGAAAGAGAGTTTGTGGCAATTATCGGGCATTCCGGATCGGGCAAATCGACGCTGATGAACATGCTTGGCTGTCTTGATGTACCGACGACGGGGACCTATATGTTGCATGGTATTGATGTATCTGATATGGACGACGATGAGTTATCCGATGTAAGAAACAGAGAGATTGGATTTATCTTTCAGGGCTTTAACTTGATCCAAAATCTTACCGCCGTGGAGAATGTCACGCTGCCGCTCATATACCGCGGCGTGGGGAAAAAGGAGCGCGAACGGCTCGCATTAAGTGCACTTGAAAAGGTGGGATTGGCACACAGACTGGATCACAAACCGGCGCAGATGTCGGGTGGACAGCAGCAGCGTGTGGCGATTGCAAGAGCGATCGCACAGGCACCGCCGATTATTCTTGCCGACGAACCGACCGGAAATCTGGATTCCAACTCGACAAAAGAAATTATGCAGATTTTGCGGGAACTGCACAGCGAGGGTAGAACGGTCATTTTGATTACGCATGATAATGAGATTGCGGAGCAGGCGGATCGGGTGATTAAAATACGCGATGGCAAAATCGTATCGGACACAAGGCAAGAGGTAACACAAAATATCAATCAAGAAAATACAATGGAGGATACAGACAATGCATAAGGGTGAGAAAAAAGTAAAAAATATGGAAGGTGCGGGGAAAAAGAAATGGTTCAAAAAGAAATGGTTCAAAATAGCAATTCCAATAGTGATTGTGCTTGTTCTTATAATAAGAGCAGTCACTTCATCCAAGAATGCGGCAGCCGGGATTCCCGTATATACGCAAACGGTGTCGATCGGTGATATTGACACACAGCTCAATATCAGTGGAAAAGTAATGTCGGAGGAAAAGGTTACGTTCTTTGCCCCCGCAGAAGCGAAGGTTGAGGAAATTGAAGTAGATAAGGGTGATGTTGTCAAGAGCGGTGATGTGCTCTTGTGCTTTGATCAGGAGGCAGTGGCTTATGCAAAACAAAAGAGTGAGCTGGAAGGTAAGATTAGTTCGGCGGATTATAATTCCAATGTACAGTATAACAATGAGCAGAAGGCAAAACTTACGCAGGCAGAAGCAGATATTGCGCAATACGAAGCGACGGTGGCACGTTATGAGCAATACGTTGATGATTTGACAAACGGTATCACCGACATAACGGCACTCAAAAGAGCAGATTTATATGCGAAGATTTATAGCGCAGAGAAGGAAATGAATGCGTATGATCTAGCAATGCAGATACCGACGGAGGATACAGACTTTGATGAGCTTACACGCAAGAAGACAGAAAAGCAGAATGAGTTGAATAAGCTGAATAATGAGTTAAGTCTGCTTTCCGATTATAAGACAGAATATGGCTGGGAGAAGCTTCTGACACAGGCAAAGAAGGACCTTACTGATTACGAGGAAAAGCTTGCCGAGGCAAAAAGTGCAAAGACGAGTGCGGAGGCAGCGTTAGAAAACGGCAGTAAAATGACAGGATATGCGTTAAACAAGGAGAAAGCCGAGTTAGAGAGTGCAGATGCCCAAAAAAAATATGAAGAGGCATTAAATGGCTTTACGGCAGGCTTTAACGGTGTCGTTTCCGAAGTGAGTGTCGTAAAAGGCGCTTCCGTGCAAGAGGGGACGCAGCTTATGACGCTTGAGAGCATCGATGATGTCTGTGTGGAATTTCAAGCGTCGAAATACGCACTGGAAACGCTTGAAATCGGGCAGCCGGCAGAGATTACCATCTCAGGAAAATCTTATACCGGATCGGTTTCCAAGATTAACCATATAGCGGAGGAAAATAGCTCCGGTACGGCGACAGTTGCCGCAAAAGTACATATTGACAATCCGGATGAAAATATTTATCTGGGACTTGACGCAAAGCTCAAAATTTTGACGGCAAGCGAGAAAGGTGTTTTACAGGTCCCTGTAGAAGCGGTCAATGTTGACAGCCAAGGCGAATTCTGCTATCTGATTGAGGACGGCGTTTTGGTAAAGAAGTATGTGACAATCGGCATTTCATCGGAATCTTATATCCAGATTGTGGATGGTCTTTCCCAGAATCAAGAGATTGTGACAACATCTGTCTATGGAATGGGTCTTGATGAAGGTATGGCAGTTACAAGTATGCCGATGCCCGGTATGGAAAGCGCAGGCATGGAAGACGCTGATGCAGGAAGTCCGGATACACAGGCTATCACAGAGGAAAACACACAGGAAACACAAGAGCATACGGAGGATGAAGCGAACAATGGCTAGAATAATAGAATATGTAAAAATAGCCCTGATGAATATCCGTAGTAATAAGGCGCGATCATTTTTGACAATGCTGGGTATCATTATCGGTATTTCGTCTGTTATCCTCATTGTTTCAGCAGGTAACGGATTTAAGGTCGGCATTAGTGGACAGCTTGACGCGCTGGTTGGAGGTTATATTCAGATTTATGCGGATGTGCCAAGCGACGAGGCAGATGCGATTATGTTTAATGATGATGACATTGACGCAATTTATGAGAAAGTTCCGCATATAAAAGGGGCAAGTGATATATGGCGCATGGGCGCATACGGAAGCGCACAGACGACAAAGGGGACGTTTAGTGTGGCGCCGATGTTCGGCAATGAGTCCATGCAGTTTTACGACAATGCGCCGATTATGAAAGGACGTTACTTTAACAAGACCGAAAGCCAGAGTGGCGCTAAGGTATGTGTTATTAACGAAAGGGGCGCAAAGAAACTGTACGGAACCATAGATGTCATCGGAATGGATCTGAGTATGAGCATGTGGGGCATTACGGAAGATTTTACGATCGTGGGTGTCAAAAAGGATGATGATTCGCTTGCGAAAGAAATGACAATGGGCACCTACGGTGATGTATCTATGGAAATTCCGATTACGCTGCTTGAGGAATTATATGGATATTATACGGATGAATTCAGTTCGTTTATCATTTTCGCAGACTCGTCCGAGTATGTTATGGGTATCGCAAATCAGGTAATCAATTTGCTTGAGGCAAGATACAACGTGCGCGGAAAAGACTATATACAGGCATACGACATGGCAAGCCAGCTTGGAATGATTACGGATATCTTAAGTTATGTCACAATCTTTATTATGCTTGTGGCAGGCATTGCACTGGTTGTAGGCGGTATCGGCGTTATGAATATTATGCTGGTGTCTGTAACGGAGCGAACGAAGGAAATCGGTATCAGAAAGGCGCTTGGCGCAAAGACTGGATCCATTTTGTTTCAATTTTTGATGGAGGCTATGATTATCACGTTGATTGGCGGATTTGTTGGAATTGTATTGGGGATTTTAGGCGCAAAGGGAGTCTGTAGTATTGCGTCAAGTTTGGGAATGAGCGGCATGAAGGCGATTGTTGATCCGAAGGTGGTTCTTGCGGCAACCGGATTTTCTTCCCTGATCGGTATCTTTTTTGGTATTTATCCGGCAAGAAAAGCTGCAAAACTCAGCCCGATTGAAGCGTTAAGGCATGAGTAGTGCAGCCTATTCAAAAATCTTATTCTACGATCACGATGTTTTTGCCGTTCTTTTTCGCCTTATAGAGCGCCATGTCCACACGGGTACATAGTGTGTCAAGTGTATCATCTGCTCTTGCCTGGGTTACGCCAAGGCTTACAGTCTGTGGTCTTATCGACGGAAAAACGGTATTTGCAAAGCACTGGCGAATCAGGTCTGCGATATAAGCGGCGGAGGAATCATCTGTGTTGTGTAAGATCATCATAAATTCTTCTCCGCCCCATCTCCCGGACGAAACATTGTGCAGATGAGACGAACGCTCTCCACGCAGGATATCAGCAAGTCCGATGATGACAGAGTCGCCTTCCTGATGCCCGTAAGTATCGTTGACCTGTTTGAAATTATCAATATCAAGCATAACGAGAGAAAATTTTTCATCTCTGATATTGGAAAGCGCCTGTTCAATCTGGCGCTGTATTTCTTTCCGATTGTAAAGTCCGGTCAGCCCGTCAATGATTGCAGCTGTTTTTAATTTATCATTGGCAAGCTCTAACTTTTTGTTCATCTCCTCTAATTCCAGTGAGGTTACACTAATAAAAGTAGCAAGCCGCGATACAAGAGGTACTTGTGACAACCGATTGGTATCTTGTGAATGAGCGGAAATTGTAGGAGCTTTTTTCTCCCCTTCCCTCATCGCGGCGATAACAAGCGTTACGTTATGTTGATTTAATTTTCCGCGTGTCCGCAAAAATTCACCATGAGAGAAGAAGCCGCAGGAAGGGGCAATTTCCTTAAACGGTTGAATTTCGTAAGTTGGTTCTTTGGAAGTCCAGAAAGTACGCCTTGCGGCGCAGGAAAAAATATGCAGCAAATCCGGTCCAAATTCAGCAATTTTCTGACTGTCAGCTTTGATACTTTCAACAATGGTACTCGGATCGCCATAAGAAATCCGAACAACGGAACCGATATCAATGTCCGATGTCATTGTGATTGAGCCGTCGGCGTTGCTTGCGACCGGCGTGCGCAGGATGGTTGTATCGTTGTGCTCATAAAACAGTGGAAATTCCAGTGTATTATAGAAAAAGTTCTCATCATTTTGGATATTCAGATATTTGTGATATACATCATATGCCGGTATTCCGTCAAGCTCCTGCAAGATGGAGCCGTTGGATTTTGTAACATGAAACTTTCTTCCGAGCGGTTTCCAACCGGTTACCTTGATGGAATCGACATGGAAATCATCGCCGCCATAAAACAGAATAACGATAGAATGTTCTGAGACTTCATTTCCTTTTGAGAATACGCAGCAATCATCGCTTGTAATGTCATCACTGCAAGAAACACCACCAAAAACCTGGATATCTTCTCTAAGATCTTTTAGCCCATCACAAAAGCGGGTCGTCGATTCTTCCGGAATCGGAAAGAACATTTCGATTGCTTTTACCCAAGGATTTTGCTGTGCCTCTGATACGATTGTCTGCGTGATGGTATCCGCTGGCGCTTTCGATAAATCATACTGGAAAAGCTTCAGTTGTGTGGAGGGAAGTTCAAACACCGTGCAGACTACTGTAATGTCATTGGACAATTCGCAGTCGATAATATTGCCGCTTGTAGAGCAGCCCATATAGGGCGTATCGGGGAAAATGCGTTCAATCGTATCGCAGACTTTGCGAATTACATTGGCATCTAATACCTCCGAATAAATCTGAAACAGACTTGCTTTCATATTGTCTGCATCACATTTCTTTTTAAAATCCGAAAGTTTCTGTGTAAATAAATCCACTTCATTATATTCAAATTG
>JAAVAF010000009.1 GCA_014804225.1 Lachnospiraceae bacterium | reverse complement strand
GTAACCTGATTTCCTGCATCGCTGATGTTGCCAAGCGTATTATTGTTATCTTCCACTAATTTCTTCAGGGAATTACCAAGTATATCTTCTGCGGAAGCCGGTTTTACAGAAATTGTCAGATTTCCATTCGATACTTCTTCAGCGATACCTGCCTGATACTTGATATTATCAATTACCTTCTTATATTCATCTACCAATTCACCAAATTCATCATTCGCGTATTTAACCAACTCAATACTATCGACACGTCCAAGGGCGATATCTTTCGCTGCATCGGACAACTGTCTTACGGAGCGTGCAATTGCCTTAATCAGTGAAAATGCAATGATAAGACAAATCACAATGGAAACCAAAATCATTCCGATACTAACGATATTCGATATATTAGCAGTTCTTTCTATCAGTGCATTATCATCCTGAATTGTTGCCGTAAGCGTGTCAGTAAGAATTTTGGCTTTCTCCGCATCCGCTCCGATTTCTTCCATCTTATGTGTGATTGTACTATACTGCTCTGTCTGCATTGCTGCCACAGTAGCTTTAATCGTGCTCACGGAAATCATTCCTACCAACACATTAATTATTGTGAGTATAATAGGAATTGCAAATCCTATAATCATTCTTGTTTTTATCTTCATGTTTTTCATTTTGTTATTCTCCTTTCACTTCTTATTCAACCTCTTCAATATTACTCATTTCGCCAGCCTGCTCAAGCGCCGATAAATCCTCATCGTTCAAAAGCTTATCCGGATCCAGCAAAAGTTTTACGGAATCACCTACTTTTCCGATACCGTACACATATTTGTTCTGTGCCTTATCTGCGCGCCCGATGCTTGGCGGCGGTAAAATGTTTTCCTCTCTGATTTCCACTACCTCGGCAATCTTTTCCACAATCAGACCTACAACCGTCGACTTTACGTTGATTACAATAATACAAGTTCTGTCATTGTACTCAAACGCAGGCTGCCGAAAGCGAAGTCTTACATCAATGACCGGAATGATCTTACCTCTTAAGTTGATCAGGCCTTTGATATAATCTTCTGTTTCCGGTATCGCCGTTATCGCCTGAAATCCAATAATCTCATTTACATACTGGATTTTCAACCCGAAATACTCGTTACCGGATTTAAAGGTCATGTACTTGCCCTTTTGCGCTTCATGTTCGTCAGACCCAAGAAGCGTTTCATCTGTCTGTCTCTTCACTTCACTGATTTCATCCATATGGCTGCCCTTCCTTTCTCCCCATTATTCTATTAATCCTACGGGATCTATAATCAGTGCGATGCTGCCATCTCCAAGCTGTGTACATCCCGACAATCCTTTGACTTTCTTGACATAGGATGGAATTGGCTTCACTACAATCTCCTGTTTTCCGATCAACCTGTCAACAAAAAGACATATCGTTTTGTTCTCAACTTCAAAGATAAGCATCATGCCTTCTTCCACTGATTTGCGGTACTCTTTTAATCCGTACCACTCTCCGAGGCGGAGTACGGGGTAGCACTCTCCGCGTATCATAATGTATTCATCGCCGTTCGGCTCATGAATCATCATATCCTCTTTCACGCTGACAAACTCTTTAATGACTCCTGTTTCCACTACAAAGGAAGAAGTTCCTGTTTCCATGACGATACCATCAATAATCGCCAGTGTCAGCGGTATCTTCAGCGTAAATGTAGAGCCTTCGCCCGCAACGCTGTCAATTTCCAACGCTCCACCGATGGACTGTATATTCTGGACAACAACGTCCATACCTACGCCTCTTCCGGAGTATTCCGTTACCTGCTCATTCGTTGAAAATCCCGGCAGGGTAATAAACTGGAACACTTCCTTGTCGCTGTAAGCGCTGTCTGGCTTGTCGTCATCCAAGAGTCCTTTTTTCCTTGCCTTTGCAAGGATCTTATTGCGGTCAAGACCTTTTCCGTCATCGGTTACGCTGATCCAAACTTTTCCGGCCTCCGTTCTTGCAGAAAGCGTTATTTTTGCTCTTTCCGACTTGGTGGTCTGGGCACGCTCCTCTTTTGTTTCGACACCGTGGTCAACCGCATTACGCACCAGATGCATCAACGGATCCGAAATATTGTCAATAATGTTCTTATCTACCTCTGTGTGTTCGCCAACCTGCTCAAAATCAATGTTCTTTCCTAATTTTCTGGAGATGTCAAACACGGTACGGTTCATTTTTTGGAACAAATTGGTCAGCGGCATCATACGCATCGACATAATGACATTTTGCAAATCCGTCGAAATTTTTGCCATCTGCGCCGCTGCTTTGTTAAAGTTCGTAAGATTTAATCCTGGTACTTTCAAATCAGGGTTTTGCAACACAACCGACTCGGAAATGACAAGCTCTCCAATCAAATCCATAAGCTGATCCATCTTGCTTACATTGACGCTGATAAAAGCATCTTTATGTCCTTTGGGTTTATCCTTTGCAAGCTTCTTCTGCTTGCCCGGTTCCTTGGATTTGATAACGAAATCACCCGGAGCAATCTGAGGTTTCTCGGGTTTCTTTTCAGGCTCTCCCTCTTTCTGCTCCGCTTTCGCCTCAATTTCTTCTACACTTGATTCTAAGTCGATAACCTGCTGAGAACCTTGATCATCACCAAAGTTAAAGCCTTGTAAGAACTCATTCGCCGAGCATTCATAGACATCCACTTTCTTGATATCATATCCGATACCGATGATGTTTCGGATTTCCTCCTCTGTACACTGTGCCTGAAGCAGGATTTTAAATCCCTCCTTCATGATCACTTCAGCGCTGCTCTCGTCGGAAAGAATATCTTCCGGAGAGTAGAGTAAATCCTCGGCAATCTCTTTCATCGCGTACACAATTTTGTATGCGCGGATATTTGCCATTCCCGTGTCCGGTGAAAAATTGACATACACCTTATAGAAACGGCTTGCCTCTGTGGCAACCGGCGCAATATAAAACTGCTTTGGTTCTTCATGCACATTCTCGGGCGCCTGTTTCGCACCCGCTCCTGCACCATTTTTAATCTGATCAAGAAATGCATCCAAATCTTTGATAATGTCTTTCGGATCGCCGTCAACCGTATCTCCGTTTCTGATTTTCTCCATCTCACCGCTGATGAAATCCTCTACCTCCAACACATGCTCAACAAGCTGCAAATGTGGTACATTATCGGGATGCGATTCTCTTAAGTAGAAGAAAATGTCTTCCAATTTATGGGCAATTGCCGTGATGTTGTCAAACATCATAATACCGGAAGATCCCTTAATGGTATGCATGGTTCTAAATATTTCATTAATGCTGTCTTCGTCAAAACCATCGGCATCCTTCTGGTCTAAAACCATTTCCTGCAGTCGTTCCAAAAGCTGTCCGTTCTCAAAGAGATATATGTCTAACATTCCTTCTGTGTTAAATTCCTCAGCCATATGTTCTCCTTTCCTTAAATATTTTTAATGTCTGAATTATATCAAGCCTAACTTTTTCATAGCCTGTTCAAACCTTGCTTTATCAATCGGCTTTCCCGAATAAATTGTACAGCCCAGATCAAATGCCATCTTCACATTCTGCTCATCATTCAGTGCAGTCGTCATAATGACTTTGACAGCTTTTTCCTCGGGAATATTGCGTTCTTTTTCCAAATTTCGAATTCCCATAAGCGCCTGATACCCGTCCATAACCGGCATCATGATGTCAAGACACACCAGATCATAAGGCTCATCATCTTCAAGCGCCATCATGAAAGCGTCTACGGCTTCCATGCCATCCACGGTAACATCGCATTCACCGTACTTCGACAGGAAGCTCACCATGAACTTTCTTGTTGTAAAATCGTCTTCTGCCAATAAAATCTTCATTGTTCCTCTCCTTTACATTTTATTTAACACTGCATAAGTTCTCTTAGCAATATCCTGCAGTTTTTCCTGATACTCCACCGCACCGATATCATAAGCAACCTTTGGCATTCCATATACAACACACGTCGACTCGTCCTGTCCGATCGTGTGTGCACCTGCTTTGCGCATCGCAAGCAGTCCTTTCGCACCATCGCCGCCCATTCCCGTAAGAATGATCCCAAGCGCCTTTGGTCCCGCTACCTTTGCAACAGAATCAAACAGTACCTCCACGGACGGACAATGCCCGTTTACGCGCGGTCCCGGTTTGACTTCAACCTGATATACACCGTTCACTTTTACCAAACGCATATGTTCATCACCGCCCGGTGCAATCAGCACATGTCCCGGAAGAACCCTGTCACCCGTACGTGCCTCCTTTACCTGAACCCGGCACTGATTATCTAATCTTTTCGCATACATACTCGTAAATCCCGGCGGCATATGCTGCACAATCACAACACCGGGGATATCCGGTCCGAAATCCTTTACAACGGAGAAAATTGCTTCCGTTCCTCCGGTGGAAGCCCCAATCGCCACGATCAGATCGCTCCCCTTTTGGGTAAGCGCCTGTGCACCCTGCAGCACCTGTGCGGCTGCCGCCTTTTGCTTAATCTGACTGATTTTTGCAGTGGATGCAATCTTAATCTTTACAAGCAGCTCATTTTGGATAAAATCCTCAAGCTGCGCACGCCCTGTTACGGACGGTTTTGCCACGAAATCAACGGCTCCTGCATTCAGTGCGTCAAATACCTTGTCGCTTAGGGCACTGATTACGACTACCGGAAGCGGATACTGTGGCATCAGTTTCTGTAAAAACTCTATTCCGTTCATTCTGGGCAACTCTATATCCAAGGTCATTACATCGGGCTTATGCTCTATAATCGCATCTCTTGCCTCAAATGGATCTTTTGCTGTTGCTACGACCTCTATTGCGGGGTCTTTGTTTAAATTCTGTACCAACAATTCCCGAAACACCAACGAATCTTCCACAACTAATACTCTAATCGGTCGCATAGTTCCATCATCCTTCTTTCTTTCTAAATATAGACGGCTGTATGATCTGGAAAGGAGTTTGATTTCGGTCGAGCGTTTCGGTCATTCCGATAAACAGATAACCACCCGGTTCAAGACTATCATACACCTTCTGTAGCAGCTCTTGTTTTGTCTTCGCATCAAAGTATATCATAACATTTCGCAAAAATACAGTATGCATTTTTTTCTTAAACGGGAACGGCGACATCAAATTAAACTGCCGAAACAAGACCTCCTGCTTTAGTTCGTCCGTTACCGCAAACATATCGTTTCCCACGTTTTGAAAGAAACGCTTTTTCCACTGCTGCGGCATTTCCGCAAGCGCTTCTTCGTTGTAAACGCCTGCAATTGCCTGCTGAAGCGCTCTTGTCGACACATCCGTCGCAAGCACTTTTGTATCCCACGACCCAAAATCCAATCCAAAAAAGTCACGGATTACCATCGCTATCATATAGGGTTCTTCACCGGTTGATGCCGCACCGCACCATACCCTGAGATCCTTCGTTTTTGCTGCTTTATTCTTTGCCCAGGGAAGCACCTCTCTTTTGAAAAATTCAAAGTGCTGAAACTCCCTCATAAAGTAAGTATAATTCGTTGTCAGAAGATTGACCAGTTCTTTTTCGAATTTTCCTGATTTATCCTTTTGGAGATCATCCATAAAATCATGGAAACTTCCCCATCCTCCTCTTTTAATATAGTTTTCAAGTCTGCCGTTCATGATGACTTTTTTCTGTCCCAAATCAATTCCGTAATGCTCTTTCATATACACGGCAATTCTCAAAAACTCATCATCTTTCATCATCGTTTTTGTCCTCCGTTATAAACCTTTATTCACAGCAGATATTCTGCTGCTTATCGTCAAAGATTACGGTCCTCAGGCACTCTTCTCATCTTGCAATATTGTATAGGAAACGACTTTAGCCGTTTCCATGTGCGCCGTCCGCGTGCTGCAAATGCAGCTAATATCCTTATGCGGACGTGTGCATCTCATTATAGTAAACGGCAAATATTTTGTCGTTTACTATAGTTATCGAAGCTGTCTGGCAACCTTACAGAATATATTAAAAATATCAGGATTAAACTTCTGCTCCGCCTCCTGGCGCATAATGTCAAGCGCTTCCTCTCTGCTGTAACTGCTTCGGAAACTTCTATCCTCTGTCAACGCACAGAACATACTCGACATCGCAACAATTTGCGCGGCAAGCGGTATTTCATCTCCCTTCCTTCCTTCCGGATATCCGCTTCCGTCCCAATTTTCATGGTGATAATGAGTAATATCCATCGAGATCTGCATAAAATCATTATAATCATTTGCGACATCCAAATCTCCCAAAAGCTTTGTTCCGATTTGGGTATGACGGCGCATAATTTCCAACTCTTCGTCATTTAATGCCGCTTTTTTTTGTAAAATATCAGTAGGCACGCCAATGTTTCCAATATCACAAAGCGGTGCCGCAAGCTCAACCGTATCAACAAAATGATCCGAAATCACATCGCCAAACTGTGGGGAAAGCTGCATACTCTGCGCTAAAATACGGCAGTTATAACGCATTCGTTCTATGTAAACGCTTCCATACTGCGAATTTTCAGACGCGACACCCACAAGTGCATATAATACACCGCGCCGCTCTCGTTCCATCTGACGAACCTGCTCGTTGACCGAAGCTTGCAAACGTCTGTTCACCTCTGTGATACTCTGTGTTGCTTCATGCAGCTTTAAATGCACATTCACGCGCGCCTTGACAAGTTCCGGAATAAACGGCTTTGTGATATAATCTCCGCCGCCCAGCTCAAACCCTTTTACAATATCCGTTGTCTTGTCAAACGCCGAGATGAAAATGATCGGAATATTTCTGGTCTTTACATTTGCCTTAAGCCGCCTGCAAAGCTCATATCCGTCCATCTCCGGCATGGAAATATCGCTCAGCACCAAATCAGGCAGCCGCTCACGCACCTTCTCAAGCGCTTCGGCACCACTCTCTGCAAGCACTGTACTGTATCCCATGTCTATTACAATTTCACTTAAAATTTCTCTGTTTACTTCCACGTCGTCCACAATTAAAACGAGTGCACTTTTTTTGCGTGTTTCATGTTTTTCCGACATCCAGATCCTCCTGTGCGTCCACTAACGTCCTCATTGTTTCAATTCCTGTGGAAATCTTTTCATAATTTTCTTTCTGAACTGCCATTTTCAGTCGAAGCACCGCCCTGCTCACATCCTGCGGAGCGTCCGTCGTAAGCTGTCTGATTGTTTCCATAAACATCTCCGCTTTTTCCCAATTCTCCATTTCCACAGAAAGAATCAGCTTTGAAAGCGTTTTTTTCAGCATCTCGCGGTTCGCAGGTGAATCATAGACGCGGTCTTCCTCGGCTTCTTCCTCAGCATTATCTGCAAAGAAATTCACGGGTTTTGGCAGTTCATCACTCTCTTCTTCCATTCCCGCATCTTCCGCTTCGGGATCTCTTCCGACCCACACGGAAAAAGAAAACGTCGTTCCTTTCCCTTTTAAGCTTTCCACATGAATGGTTCCACCCATCAACTCCACCAACTGACGGCAGATACTAAGTCCAAGTCCCGTGCCTCCGTATTTGCGTGATATAGAGGCATCCACCTGAGAAAAGCTCTGAAACAGCTTATCCTGATCTTTCGGGTCAATTCCGATACCAGTATCGCTTACCAGAAAGAACAGCTCAATCGAATCCTTCATACGGGAGGTTTTGATGACCTCCAGCGTAATTTTACCCATGCTTGTAAACTTCTGTGCATTGGACAACAAATTATTGATAATTTGTACAATCCGCAGTTCATCAGCTACGATATATTCAGGCACACCGGGAGATACCGTGATGAAAAAGTCCAACCCCTTTTCCGTGATTCGTCCCTTATGGTTTGCCACAACATAATCAATCATATTTCGGAAATGAAATCTGCGCGGCTCTAAGGCAAACTTTCCTGCTTCAAGCTTGGAAAAATCCAAAATATTATTGATCAATTTATTCATCTCTACGCAGCAATGCTCAATCATATTCAGCCCGCGCAGCTTTTTCTTGTCTGTCTCTTGCGGAATCAGCTCCTTGACGTGCCCTAAAATGCCGTTCACCGGTGTCCGAAGCTCATGCGTGACATTTGCGACAAATTCCGACTTCACCCGCATCGCCGCCTCAGTTTCTTCCTTGACCTGATCAAGCTCCCGGCTTAAAAATTCCTTTTCGAGCACGTCATTTGCCATGCAGAGAAAATGACCTGTTTCTCCCGCCGGCACCACCTTCATATCCGTTGGAAAGCACGTCTGGTTTTTTCGATATGCCGTCATGCGGCAGATTTCTCCCCCGACAGGACAAGTGATTTTCCAACCGTCCGCGTTCGTTTCAAACGCACCGGGAAAAATATTGCCAATCGACTGTCCGCACAACTCTTCACCATACTCCAATTTCTGCTGCGCCGCGGCATTCCCGTATGTAATCAGTCCCTTGTCATCAAATGCCAATACAATCTCCAAGGCATTTTTAAAAAGAAGCATTTCCAAGTCTTCCTGACGCATGTATTCCTCCCAAATCCAATATACGATACATTGAAAAACAGCAAAACGCTTCGTGCAGTTTCGCTGTTTTTACGCATGACCCAAATTAACCTACAAAGTCAAACATCTTAATTACTTCTACGATGTTAAAGAAGTCCTCTTTTGCAAGTTGGAAACATTCAAGTACATCCGGAGAAAACTGTCCACACTCTCCATTCAAAATCATTTCGTATGCCTCAGAATTTGCATACGCTCCCTTATATACTCGCTTGCTTACTAATGCATCATATACATCGGCAACCGCCACAATCTGTGCACTGATTGGTATCTGATCGCCCACCAGATGATCGGGATATCCGTTTCCGTCCCACCGCTCATGATGCCAACGACAAATCTCATAACAATACTGGAAGAAGTCATTGGGCTGTTTCTCGCGGAAGTTCTCCAATATCTCGCATCCGATTGTCGTGTGCTTTTTCATCTCTTCAAATTCCTCCGGTGTCAAACGCCCCGGTTTCAATAAAATTGCGTCCGGTATACCGATTTTGCCGACATCATGCAGTGCAGATGCTCTGGCAATTTCGTCTATCTGTGTCTTTGTCAGACCATATTTGGGGAAATACTTCTCCATATATTTCAACATAATTCTCGTAAAGTACTTGATGCGGCGAATATGATCGCCTGTTTCCAAATTTCGGAACTCTACGACCGTACTGAGCGCATCAATCATGAATTCATTATTGTCCTGAATCACCTTCTGCTGTGCAAGAAGTTCCTCTTCCTGCTCTTTGAGGCGTACTTCCATATTATGCTTATTCTGATACAGTTCAATAATGTTTTTCGTTCTACGTTCAACAATATCCGGATAGAACGGTTTATGTATGACATCCGCAACACCGTACGAATAGCCTTTCTCCTCACTGTTTCGAATGGTTTCGCTTGTAATCAGGATTACAGGAAGCGTGCCAAGCAAATCTTTCGACTGCATATACTCCAACACACCAAAACCGTCCATTACGGGCATCACAATGTCTAGCAGAACAACTACGATGTCGTCGTTGTTCTCAATCTGCTCGATCGCTTGCTGTCCGTTGCTCGCCTGTATCACTTCATACTCTGTCTGGAACATAATTTCCAATATGGATCTGTTTACTTCCTCATCGTCTACAATCAAAATCTTTTGCTTATCCATGATCTACCCTCATACCTCCTGCATATTACAAATTCATTTAACTTTTAAAGTGAACATACCCACTTTGCATCATTATCAATATTATCATTTTTTGTCTAAATAGTCAACAATTTAACAGACTGTTTTTCGTTTCGTTTTCCGGTTTATTTTTCCATTGTGTAAAATCCGTCTTTGATTTGTGTGCCACGCAATTTGATTGCAATTTTCCTTGGAATTGCCGGAAAGCATTCGTACCCTGTTTGGTCACCGGTTTTGGGGTAATAAAAAGGGATTCCCTCTACCAGAAAGCTGTCCAAATCATAGGTTCCGTAGTCTTGCTGCGATACATAATAAGGCTTATCCGCTTCGCCTGCAATGTATCCGCAAAGCGATACTGTTTTTGCCAACGTAAGGATAATTGCCACACACCAGATAAGCACGCCTTTTCCTCTGACACACTGATACAGCAGCCCAGCCGTAAGTACAATCAGCAAAAGGACATACGCATAGCCATACCGCAAAAGCGGCGCCGATAACTGCCAGAACAGATAGGAAGCTGCCACGGCAAAAAGTACTAAAAGCCGCTCTGCCATATCAGGCGTGGCTTTTTTTTGTATCGCGCAGACAATCCATTTGATGGCAAAGACCACAATAATCACAATACACACAGCATCTGCCAAAATAAAAAGCTTTCCGAGTGTGGGAAGCGTATTTTGAAACCACTGTGGAAGCCATTCTTTGACAGAAAGCCCCACAAGCGCGGCATTATTAAGTCCGCGTCCCCAAGTTTTGATCTCCGCCGCATCCAGTGCAGCAGCGGCAGCATCGATTTTCCAATCCACATTTAACACGTCAAGTATCGGAAACGGATATAAAAGATAGCCCGATATCATCGCAGTTCTCATAAGCCACGGTGCAATCACAACGATCCCCAGTACCAAATAACACATAATATCCTTATAACGTTTCTCTTTCAAAAGCGCATACGCGGGCTTTATGAGAAGCAGCAGTATCACACCCGCCGTAAGTTTTAAAGTAACACTATAGACCCCCATCACGCATAACAATCCATATGGGGTAGTGTCTTTTTCTCCCTCCTCAAGATAGGACAGCCAGCGGATAAACAAATAAAATACAACGCACATTACACAGTAATCCGACGCCGGTGATACTATGTCGCGATAAATTAGCGTCAGATAATACAGTGCGCCAATCCTTGCAAAATCTGAGAGTCTTACTGCATTTGTTCGGACAAATCTGCGTCTGTCAAACACAGCAAGCGTTTCAATGCTCAAAAGCAGTGCGATAAAGCCGTTTACTGTATGAAGCGACTGTCCTGCGAGAAATTTCACGCTGTAAAGTGCGGACAATGCAAAAAACGAACTATTGTACGCAAAACGCACATGAATGTTGCCAAGCCCCTTTACGACGCCATACTCCTCAATCCAGCGAATACTCTGCGCATGATATAGGTCAGAATCATAGTGTATGTAGCCTCTTGAGGTACAATAGCACCAAAGCAGTATTAATATTACGGTTGCGATTTTATAGATAACAGGACTTTTCTGCCATTTTTTATATATAACACTTGTTATTTCTTTTTTCCATCGCACAAAAATGACAACGCACGCCAAAATCAGCACAATATTTGCTACTGCGCCTACACCATGAAACAAACTGAAGCATTGTGCATATACCGTAACAATTACAAGTCCATAAAACAACAGTTCAATGATGTTTTTCAATTGATAGCTGAATATTCTTTCGACAAACTTGGCAAACGCATAACCACACAAAAAGGTGGTCGCAAACACGTACAGCCAATTAAAAAGAACAAAAACCATATGCACCTGCCTTACATTTTCTCTTCACAATACCAACTCTGAAACATTAAAATATACCAGATTTGGATGCGCCAGTTCCCATTCTCAATAAAATCTGTCCAGATACGCCAAACCACATCGGCATCCAAAATCCCCTGTTTTTTCACCAAATCTTTATCCAACAGCGCTTCCGCCCACGCTCTAAGCTTTGGCTCTTTCAGCCACTCTGTAATCGGAATGGAAAAACCCTTTTTGGGTCTGTCCATCATCACCTTTGGTACATAGCGGTAGAGTACATCCCGCAATACCAGTTTGCCGATGCCGTCCTGTTTTTTATATTCAATCGGCAATGTCCACGCAAACTCGACCACGTCCCGATCAAGCATCGGCACACGCGTTTCCAGTGATACCGCCATCGCGCTCCGGTCAACTTTTACCAGAATGTCATCGGGGTGGTACACTTCCATATCCATCAGCATGATGCGGCTCTGCGTGTCTTTCAAATCGCCGTAGGGCTGTGTGTTATGTTTGTACGGATGTACATTTTTGTCTAATGCTATCTTAAGATTACTTGCCTCTTGTGCATTCGAGAGTTCATACAAATGTTCAGGATTTTTCGCCCCGAGCAGATACGCCTTTGTCTGCAAGATCTGTCTATTCTGAATCAACGGACAATTTACCAAAAGGCTGCTAGCCACTTTTCTTACAGGATACGGATAAGACTTCATTTTGCCCCATATCCGATCGATGGACGGATAGGTCATGTATCCGCAAAACAGCTCGTCTCCGCCATCACCGCTTAAAGATACCGTCACATGTTCCCTTGTCATTTTACTGACAAGATAGGTTGGTATTTGTGAGGAGTCGGCAAACGGTTCGCCGAATATCCCACTAAGTTTTGGAATCACATTTCTTGCATCATCAGGCGTAATATAAAGTTCAGTGTGATCCGTTCCCAGATGATGCGCAATTTCCTTTGCATAGACTGCCTCATTATATTTGGGGTCGTCCATGCCAATCGTAAAGGTACGCACATTTTGCTCTGACTGCGCCTGCATTAATGCTACAATGGTACTGCTGTCAATTCCTGCCGACAAAAATGCCCCAACCGGAACATCTGCTACCATTTGCTCTTTGATTGCTGCTTTCAAAAGCCGTTCCAGTTCCTCTGACGCTTCTTCTTTTGTGCCCTTAAAAGGGTGCGCTTCGCCATATTTTGCGGCATTTCGTACAGTCCAATAAGGACTTACTTTTGGTGTGTCATAGGGCGCATCAAGCTCTAAAATGCAGCCCGCGTCCAGTTTGTAAATGTCTTTATAAATTGAATAGGGCGCAGGAATATAGCCATGGATAAAATAGATCTGAAGCACGCCTGTGTCAATTTCATTATGAAAGCCCTCCAATACGCTAATACTGCCGATGTCTGATGCAAAGACAAAGCTGCCGTTTACAAAACCGTAATAAAGCGGCTTTTCCCCGATTCGATCACGCATAAGGGTTAGTTTTTTTGTCTGTCTGTCAAAGAGCGCAATTGCAAACATACCTTTGCAGAGCGCAAGTGTTTCTGCCACACCGTATGCCTCAAATGCCTCAAGCAGTACTTCTGTGTCAGAGCCGCCGCGAAATGAGGTGACTTTTTTTTCTTTTAAAAGTTTGTCACGTATCGTGCGATAGTTATAGATTTCGCCGTTGAATACGCATACGTATCTTCCCGATGCAGAATGCATGGGCTGCGCGCCATTTTCGGATAAGTCGATAATTGAAAGGCGCCGGTGTCCGAATACAACACTTTTGTCCTCATTTGCCCAGATACCGCCCGCGTCGGGACCGCGGCGGTACATTCTTTGATTCATTTTTTCGATGTTTTCTTTCCAGTTAGTAGGATGATTACAAAAACCTGCTATTCCACACATTGCTGCAGTTTTGCTCCTTTCTGATATCGAATGTATGTTTATTATACAAACGCGGAGGCAGCTTCTGCCCGCCTCCGCGTTTAGTATTTCTTTTACTTTATGTTATTATTCGGAATATGATGTATCATATACATAGACAGGTATTGTTATGCTGCACCCGCCATCTTTTGATGTAACAATGATGTCAGCAGAACCTTCGCCTTTTGCCGTCACTTTTCCGCTTGAATTCACTGTTGCGACTGTTTTATCTGTACTTGTATAAGTAAGCTTTCGGTTCGTAGCTGTGACAGGTGCTATCTTGAGTTTATCTGCAAGATTATATGTCTTTTTGCTCTTTTTCCCCAAATCCAGATTAATGCTATTGCCATTTACCGTATCAGAAAAAACAATATCCTGCACTAGCTTTCCGCAATATATCTTCACCTTTCCTTTTTTCTTACTGCCATCCGTCGCTGTTGCCGTGATTGTCACCTGTCCGTTCTTATGCGCTGTAACCACTCCTAATTCACTCACTTCGGCTACCGCCTTATTACTTGATGTCCATGTTACAGGTTTACTACTAAGATCATTCAGCGAAGGACTGTCCTCATCGTCTTCCTTTGCATAGAGGTTGGTCGCCAGCGAAAGAGTATGTTCTCCTTCTCCGCTTAAATCAATTCCCAAAACGCTTTGATAATCTTCTTTCCTGCCGTTTTGCTCCACTTTTACGACCTCAACCTTGTAGACCGGAGCTTCTACATGCACCACGAATTCACAATGGATATTTTCATTGTTTGCATCCGTTGCCGTAATCGTAGCAGACTCGCCCTCCATCTTGCCGGTCACTTTTCCGCTATTCTTATTAACGCTTACGATATCGGGATCACTGCTCACCCATATCAGCTTCGGCTTTGTAGCCGCAAGTGGTCTGTATTCGATCTCCTTGCTTAACTGTACTGATTTTTTTAAGCCGACATAAATGTCTTTTACGTCGCCAACAGGATACATTTTCGTCATCTGCTTTGAAACGACAAAGGTTACCTTTGCTTTTTTATTGCTGCCATCCGTCGCTGTCGCTGTAAAGGTTACATTTCCTTTTTTCTTCAGTGTGACATTACCGTTTTCATCAATCGTGGCCACACTTTTACTCGACGTCTTCCATGTGACATTGGTACTGTTTGTTTCGGAAGATTCGTCCGCAAAATTCAGCGTCGCGCCAAGTCGTATAGAATAGTCATCGGGCAATGTGTTCGCATACTGCACATTATTTGCACAGCCTTTCGTAATATCAACACCGATTTTTTTCTTTGTGTCCTCAATCGGTTTACCATTTAATGTCAAATCAATACTTGCAACCGGATCACCTATCTGAATGATATAAGAGTCCGCATTTCCTCCCTCTACTGCCGTTGCCGATATTGAGACAGCACCATCCGCATTTTTATTCGCCGTTACCTGCCCCTTATTGCTTACTTTCGCAATGTCTGAATCGTTGGATTCCCAGTCAACCAACACACTGCCGACAGAAAGCTTCATTTTCTTGCCTCTAGCAAGGCGTGTACCCGGTCCCGTGATTTTCACCTGCGGATTGACACTCTTTACCTTAATTGTAACAGTCGCAGATGATTCGAAACCTTCTGTTGTCGTTGCCGTAATATTTACGGTTCCTTTTTTGTATATCTTGACAGTTGCCAGATTCGGGTTCGTTTCGCTCACTTCAACCGTTGCAATGCTTTTCGATGACGTACTCCACTTAATATCTCTGACATAATTGTCCCTTTTTTCATATCCGCCGCTCAACTCCGCTGTGAGAGAAATGGTGTCCGTATTTGTAAGTTCCACATCAAATGTGTTATTGCGGATCACAACGCCCAGACCGCCTGTCTCACTAATCTCAACTTTATTCGGCTTACTCACCACATATACATCATGCGTTTGTATCACACCGCTTCCGTCCGCCGCTTCTGCCGTAATCCGAGCCATTCCGTCTTTTCCTACCGCAGTGACAAGACCACGTTCGTCCACTTCCGCAATCTTTGGCGCATCGCTTTTCCATATAACAGATTTGTTTACCGCATCCGCATTCTTAATCTCTGCCTTTAGCTGCAATGTCATGTCTTTACCGACATAATGACCGCCCGTTATTGTAATGCCGCTTACAAGCGTATTGACATATACCTTTACGCTTGCAGTCTTTCCGCTTCCGTCAAGCGCCTTTGCCGTGATGGTCGCCGTTCCGATTGCTTTCGCATGGATTTTGATCTGCGTACCGTTACTGTTTGATACCTCTTCGCATGTCACAATCTTTTCGTTGCTCGATTTCCACTCAACCTTCTGTGACGCCGTTTCCGGAAGTATTTTTACTCCAATAATCTTATCCGAATCTTCGGCATCCGGATCAACACCGACCGTTTTTCCCGTGACAACATTGTTATCAGAGACCGTTATAATATCAAATTCCTTTGGCGGATCTGTTACCCGTATTATAAACTGACCTGATTTGCCACTGCCATCCATCGCCGTCGCAACAATTGTTGCAATCCCCACCGTCTTACCGGTCACTTCGCCTGTGGCAGCATTCACACTTGCAACCGAAGGATTATAAGATTCCCACTCAAACTTCACATTCCCGACAGATGTAGGCCAAACATTTGCGGTAAGCTTAATTGACCGACCTTTCATTACCACGCTGCTTCCCTGAATTTCAACCTTTTGCGCAAGCGGAGCAACCCTGAGCGTCGTAGATGCCGATACCTTACTGCCGTCTGATGCCGTCGCCGTAATAACAGCAGTCCCCGTCAGATTCGGATCAACCTCAACCTTATACGTGTTATCATCAAGTTCTTCAACTGTTGCTATTTTGGAATTGCTGATTTTCCAGCTTACCTTATTTGACGCACCCTCCGGCAAAGCCTGTGCGCTAAAAATATATACATTGTTTGGTGTCTCGGACTTATAAGTTTCCGGATCATAACCGATGCTTTTACCTGTTACGTCTGTCGTAATATTGGCAGTATCCGTCGCCAAAATTTTAAGACTCTCCGCCTTAGGGATTATCCGAAAACGGATATTTCGCACTTGCTCGCTCATGTCCGTTGTTTTTGCACTTAATGTCGCAATACCTTTTGTACCGGTTTTTGCCGTCACTGTCAAAACATTTGTTTCATCGTTCGCAGTAATATTAAGCGCATTCGCATTTCCGGTTCCTTTGCTCCAACTTAACCGCTTTAATGTCGCATCGTTCGGCTCATACTTGGGTTTAATAGATAAACTTGTTCCCTCTGCAATCGGTATTTCTTTTCCTGCATTAAAATCGTCCTCTGTATAATCCTCACTGCTCTTATCGGCGTAGTTTACCTCAAAAGAAAAACCTTTTACTAACCGTCTTACCTTTACGTTTACGGATCCTACCTTATTACTGCCATCTGTAGCTTCCGCCGTAATGGTCGCATCGCCAACTCCCTTAACTTCTATTTCGCCGCTTTCTTTATCCGCAAAACTAATAATAGAGGGATTTGAGGACTTCCATATGACCTCCTGTTTTGCATTTTCCGGGGAAACCGTTGCAAAAAAGCCTTTTGATTTCTTTTCTGCTTCCGATAGCAAATCTCCGCCAACGGAAACGAACCCATTTTCCTCCCCTGTTGCCATCTCATAGCTATATACTACATCCGTTTCTGTAGCATTTTTCCACGAACCTTTAGGATCTCCGATTTTTATGAATACACCCGTCGCAAGCGGATTTACTTTAACACTAAAATCACCATAAAAAATAATTTCTCCGGAACGATCCAAAACATGACAGGTAACTCTGATCGCCGTACCTGTTTCAGTCGGCTTTAACCCTTCAAGCTTTATCCCATTCACAGTGCCTATCGTATCCGGTTGAACCAACTTCACATATGTAGGCGCCTCCTGATTCAATTCACTGCTTCCCCACATTACCTTTGATCCGGAAAGTTCTGCTGCCGTAAAATCCGCATCACCGAAGTCTGCCACAATCGTGACCGGATCATTTATCGATATTGCGACTTCTGTTATCGGTGTTTTATCCGGATCGCCATCCTTCCAAAACTTTATTTGCGAATAGTCACCGACTGCCACAACCTCATCATCAACCGCAGCTTCAGACACATCTGTCGGCTCCTCTGCCTCAGACACAATCTGCTCAACCTCTTCTATCGTGGTTTCCAGCGTCTCGACTTGTGATTCATCTACCGCATCCTGCGTCGACTCTGCTTCCACCGTTTCGATTGTTTCAACCTGCGTCGTTTCCGTTTCAGTTATTTCTGTCTGCACCGCCTCAATGTTTTCTGCCTGTATCGTTTCAACAGATTCGACAGTTTGTGTTTCTGCATCCAAATCCTCTACAGGCAGTCCTTCATCCATGCCTGTTTGTGCAGAATCATCCGTCATTTCGGTTTCCATTGTCTCCGCTGTAAACGCCTGTTCCATTCCCGCTGCAGTTACCCCTTGCAGATCGGTTAACATAATTGCGGCAGACACAACCACTGCAGCGACTTGTTTCATTCTTTTGAACCCCTTATACTGCATTTCTTACCTCCCTAAAAATACACTACAGTTTTACAGTTTCTTTATTGCTTCCATGCAGCTACTCCCCCTGTGAAGTGCTTCCTCTGCATGATTTTACCGATTGAAAAAACTTCCAATTTTCAACCTACTCTTTTCTATCATATACTATTTCGGTTTTTTTTTCCACTACTTTACATAAAATTTTTAAATTAATTTTTATCTGACAAAAAGACACAAATAATACATTCTAGGACTTACTCTGTTTCTTTTGCTGATTTTTACGTCTGCTCTTATTTCTGATGCCTTTTAACATCAGCACTATAACCGCAAGCACTGCCATACCTGCCACAGCACCGCCTGCAATCATCAAAATATTTCTATCCTTCGATACCAGACAGAACGTCTCGTTTGTTCCAAGCATATCCACTTGCAGATATTGCCCCCTTACCTTACTTTCAAGTTCGACCCATTCACCGCCTCTATATGCCCACACGGCACCCTTACCATAAGGATTCAGAAGTCTTATCGCAAAGCTGTCGGAAATTCCCAGTCCACTGTTTTCAAGCGATACCTCATACACGACATGGTCACGGCCCGCAGCCTTATCGGGGGGCGCGATACTGCTGACGACCGCGTTCAAGACTGTATTCTCGGTAAACGTCTGATTCACAAGCGCATACGGCTTTTTATGACTTCCATCACCTTCCACTTCGCCATCATCGCTTGGTACAACGGTCACATTATCCTTATATTCCGCCTCCACAACAAGTGTGCCTTTCATTGTCCTGTCCGTCACGTCCTCCCACACACCATAATAACCGTCCTTTGCGGGGATTTCAGGATAATTGAGTGCATCAAGTGTTTCCCCATATTTTACTTCCTCTGAGCCAAGATAGGTATCTTCAATTTTATAAATCACTTTCAAATGCCAGAATTCTTTTGGCAGATTCTGGGCTGTGAGCAGTTCCTGATAAGTAATCGGTTCTGCAACGCCTGTATAGCTGATATTGTCAATACCGTAAATGTCATCGCCAACGTAATAATTTCCCGATACTTTGATTTCTTCTTCGTCGTCTTCGATGTCCTCATAACCGCTAATCTGTCCCGCAATTGCGCCCATTTTGCCGTTTTCTGATGTTACGTCTGACATCGCATAGCAATTCTTGAGCGTTTCCGCATAACCCGCAATACCGCCGATATTTTTCGTTCCCGTTACAGAGCAGAGTGAATAACACCGTTTGATAATCGTATGCGACTCTCCACAAATGCCGCCCACATAATCTCCTTCTGTGCTCTCCACGCTTCCATAGCCTTGTGAGTCAACGACAACGCCGTGATTCATATATCCCACGATACCACCCGCACCATTCTTTTTGGCGGTAACATAACCCTCGTTGACACTGTCTGTGATCGCACATCGGGTAATAAACTTTCTGCCAAGCTCAAAATCAACGGTTCCTGCTGCATTTCCTTCCAAATCCTCGCTGTCAATTGACATGGAACCCGCTATGCCGCCCACATTGATGTCGCCCCGCACAATTCCTTTGTTTGTACAAACATCTGTTCTACCTGTCGTAAGCTGTCTCAGCGTTTCATCGTCGATATCGTCCTCGTAATATTTATCCAGATCAAGCTCGTTTAAATCCGTCATCGTATCCGCAAGAAGATTGAACACCACATTGAGCTGGTCATTGACCTCGTGCAAATCGTCATTCACGATATCGGAATATACGGACGCATTGTCACTCAAGCTCGATAAGCTGTCCGAAATTCCTTTTAACTGGTCGTGAAGACTTTCCTTGGTGGTATCAAAATTGTCCCCAAGTTTCACAAACTCAATATCCGGCTGTGCATTCAGGTAATTCACGATATCGCGCACGGTGTTGGATGCCGCTTTAAAGTTGTTAATAACTTCCTGCAGACAGTCGGTTGCCCGATCAATGTCCTTTCTCACATCATCAACCGTTCCCAAAATATCATAGGTTGATAACACATTGGCAAGCGATGAAAGCGCGCTCAGTGCTGAGGATCCTGATGCTGAAATATCTGACAAACCATCCGAAAGTTTTAAGATTTCTCTTTTCACCGTTTCTTTTTCCGCGTCAGTAAGCGAACTCCAATGTCTCATGGAACCATCGCTGTTTTGTATCACGGACTTGATTGTATTAATCGATGCCTTAACGCTATCGAGCGTATCCGACAGCTCCTTTACCGAATCGGATACATTTTCAAGCGCTGCATCCGCCGCCTGTCCTTTATTCTGCTTTTTAAAACTGATTTTAACCGTGCAGGGCTGAACGGATTTTGAAATATTAAACGCATAGACCGTACCGTTTGCTTTCTTTTTCGAAACAGAAATCTTCTTATTTTTATTGTCTTTCACGGTCGGATTTCCGTTCAGCTCATAGCCCTCATAAGGTGTTATGGTAAGTGTTACAACGCCTTCAGTGTTACAGGTATAAGAAGCCGTACCGCCAAGGTTTGAGGAAAGAATAATCAGCGCTGTTGTCACCTTGTTGTCATTGTCAACTTTCGAGGACTGTTCGCTACCCTCCGCTTCACTTGCCTTGGGAGCTTGCGCTTCAGACGGTGCAGTATTTTCTTTTTCCTCCTCTGTCGGTTTCTCATCCGGAGCGTTTTCCACATCACTTTGCGCCGCTGCCTTCTCTTCGACTTTGTCCGTCGAAGCCTCCTCTATACCATTCTCATTTTCCTGTGCAGCAGGTTTCTCATCTCCCATTTCGGACTCCTGCTCATCCCCCGCCGTACCATCTATTGTATTCAAACCGTTAACACCCGATGACTGGAAGGTTCCCGTGTGCTCAAACTCCGCTGTCACCAAGACATTGTTCTTTGGCATCACAAACGTATAGACGCCGCCTCCCACCTCGGTAAACGCAATCTTTTTGCCGTTTTTATCTTTCACGTTAAATCCCTTGTTTTTCAGTCGGTAATCCGGATCGGGACTTACTGTAATCGTCACAGTTTCCCCCTCCGTGGGCTCTTCTTTGTCACAGGAAAGCTTCCCGCCGACGGTCGTTATAAGGGTAATGCGCTGATACTGCGTAGGCTTATAAGCCTCTG
>JAAVAF010000008.1 GCA_014804225.1 Lachnospiraceae bacterium | reverse complement strand
TTTGAAACGTGTAGCCTCTGTAATCTCTACGTCCTCAATGTTTAACTGCTCCTCAATGATTTCCTTAACTCTTTCTAACATGATTGTTCTCTCCTTTTTACTTAAAAATTTGTTTGAAAATCAAAAGTTTTGACTTTCAAAGTATTTACGAGATAAAGATTACCTTGTTGGCTCGTTATTGTCAAGCGATTTTTTTACTTTTTTTGGAATTTATATTTTGTTTAGGATTTGTTAGGAGGCGCTAACGAAAAAGCGTAAAGCTTAAATACTCAAACTTTACGCTTTAAAAACTATATCAACGAATTTTCTATCTCCGAAAGCTGCTCCTTCAACTCGCGTCTTGCGTCCTCAATATTCTCGCGATTACGCGAATTGAGCGCCTCCTCAAACTTCCGAAGCCATAAATCAATCATAACACGCGCATCACCCGTACTCTCCTCGTATAAGCGCTCGCCCTTTAACAAAAGCAGCCGGTTCTCCTCCTGATCACGCGGGTGCACCTTCAAATAGGAAAGCTCCTCCATACGCTGCTGCACTTCTTCCTCCGACATATCATTGCTCTTGCCCTTGATAATCTGCTTCTTCACTTCACCCGTGGAAATCACCTTTACCTGCACCTCCAAAAGAGAGTTGATATCATAGGTATACGTAATGTCCACAGCCTCCTCACCCGCAGCATTTTTCGGCACGCGCACCGTCATGCTGCCAAGCAGCAGATTATTCTGTGCAAAACGACTCTCCCCTTGCAAAACATTCACGCGAATACTCTCCTGATTGTCGTGCAGGGTATAAACACGCTCCGTACGACTTGCCGGAATCACCGTATTTCTGTCAATAATCGGCATAAAATGTCCCGCCTCAAACATCCCGTTTGCACGCTCCACCGAAATCTCCGTGCCAAGGGTAAAGGAGCACACATCGGTCAAAATAACCTCCTTTACAGCCTCATTCCGCTCCTTCATCGCTGCCTGCACAGCGGCTCCAAGTGCTACCGCCTCATCGGGATTAATCGATGTATCCGGAAACTTTCTAAAAAGCTTTACAATAAAATTATGTACCGTGGACAGCTTTGTCGCACCACCGACAAGCACAACCTCATCAATATCTGAAAGCTTAATATGCGCATCGGATAAGCTTCTTTGAATCGGCTTTCTGATTTTCTCAAGCAGCGGTTCACAAAGCACCTCATAGTCTTTTAGCGAAATACGAAGCTCTTTCTCTTCATTCTGATAAGGAAAGACAATACAAACCTCATCCTTATCGGTAAATTCACGCTTTGCATTCTCAGCCGCGTTGTGCAGCCTTCCAAGCTCCCGCATTGTGAGTGAATCCAGCGGAATTTTATTTTTCTCAAGAAATTCATTGACCAAAAGATCGGTAAAATCCTCGCCGCCCAGATAATTATCACCGGCAACGGCACGCACTTCCAAAATATTCTCAAACAACTCCAAAATAGACACATCAAATGTGCCGCCTCCCAAGTCAAATACCAAAAAACGCGTATTTGCTCTTTTTTCATATAATCCGTAAGCAATCGCTGCAGCCGTCGGCTCGCTGATAATGCGTTCCACTTTTAGCCCTGCGAGCTCTCCCGCACGCTTTGTCGCTTTTCTGCGCTTATCGTCAAAATACGCCGGCACGCTGATAACCGCCTCCGTAATTTCCTCTTTTAAGTAAGTCTGTGCATCTTCCTTCAACGCGCGCAACACAAACGCGGAGAGCTCTTCCGCAGTATAGGTATGGTCGCCCAAACTGTATTTTTTATCCGTTCCCATAAAACGCTTAAACACGTCCGCCGCTCTATCAGGGTGCATCAGACCATATTCCCGCGCCGTCTCTCCCACAGAGACAATTCCCTGTTCGTCAACACTAACTACCGACGGTGTCAGCGGCTTCCCCAAACGATTCGGAATAATTTTTGCCCCTTCGTCGCTGTAATATGCGCAAAGACTGTTTGTCGTTCCTAAATCAATTCCTATTATCATGTTTTTACACATACCCTTTCCGTAACTTGTTTTTCATCATTTCTTTTTCGTCATCAAGCGATACAGCGCGTGTCCGATATAATAACTGCGCTCTGCAACCGCCTTCTCAAAATATTCATACGCGCGCGCCATATCACCCTTCGCCTCGTAAAAAATACCAAGCGACTCAAACCGATCGCAGCACGCCGTATAATTGCAGTAAGCGCACATCACACAGCCCTCTAACATCGCGGCATACTTTTCGGCAAGAGCAAGCTCCCCCGTAATGGACAAAAAGTCGACAATCAGCGTCAAATTATCGAGCCTTGCCGTCGGATCGCTCTCAATATAGCGGTCATATGCCTCCTCACCCGAACAGCCAAAGTATTTGTTCATCGCATTCACAAAAAGCTGCCTGTAACGCTCCGCTTCCTTCTCGCGTTTTAAAAATTTGTTAAAACGGATTAACTCGAGCACATCACCGTTGCTATCCTCCCAATCAATCTCGCTATGATCCGATGACGTATAGGAAATCATCTTCTCCTTAACAGGAATTGCCTCCTTTATCATCAAAAGATCATACGCAAGAATATCAACATAAAGGTCCCGCAAATCATATGTATTATACTTATGCAGCGCTCTCTTAACTTCCTTTAAAATCGCTTTCTTTTCCTTTACCGTAGTGCACGCCCGATGCCGCACATAAAGCTGTAGATAAGCATTGTACGCATCATCAAACAGTTCCACATAACTCTTTAAAATATGAAGTGCCTTGTCATACTCGCCCACGGAAACGTAAATGTTCTTCAACTCCCGCACTGTATAAGACTTGCGTTCCGCATTATAATATCTTAAACTCTCCCGCAAAAGCTTCTCCGCATCGCTAAATCTGCCAAGCTTCATATAAGTACGGCTTAACGCAAGCGTTGCCGTATACGCATACCGCTCGCCGCGTTCCTTCTCCTTCAGCGTTTTTAACGCTTCCTCAATATACTCCGCACCCTTGGCAAACTGTCCCAAGCCGCCGTACGCTTTTCCCAAACTGACACCAATGTCATATTTTGCATTTTCGTCCGCAGTATCATATCCCTTCTCAAGCTCGGCAATCGCCTCCTCATATTTGCCAAGCTGCATCAGGGCACAGCCACACCGATAATGCGCAAAATCTGCGTCATCCGGTTCGGAGCTGATATACTTTCTCCAAAACGCAATCGAATCGTGATACAATGCCTTTCGCGAAACAGCCATATCATCATAAGCGCGTGCGGCCACCTTATAAATTCCCGGGCGATCCGGTGCTAAATGAATTGCCATTTGTATGTATTTGCACGCTGTATCGATGTCACCCATATCATGATAACGTTCTGCCATTTTAATATAAAGTTCCGTGTCAGGCACAAAAAACTTCTCGACATAAAGATATTCCTGCAGCGCTTCCTTCGCCTGCTCCTGTTGTGCATAGCACGCGGCAAGTGCCATATGATATTTTGCGCGGTCATTTACCTCAATCGCGCTCTTTAAATGCGGCACCTTATTCTGCTTAAACTGCGCCACACAGATTGCCTTCATATAATACAGCTCCGCAAGATAATCACGGATGTAAATATCCTCCGCCTCCCGCTCGCCCTCAACAAGCATATCATCAAGCGACTTGTTAATCACGGCAATATTTGCACTGTCCGTCTTTTCATAATAATCATACACAAGCTTTAATGCACGCAGTCCAAAGCTTGTCACATTTGCCTCCTGTGCCCGCTCAAAGATATTCTTGGCATCCTCAAGCTGTTTATAATCCAGAAAAACACGCATCGCATATTCATAAATCCCCGGCTCATGCGCACCTGCGTCTAAAAGTTGATAGAACAAGTCAATTACTTCTTGTGCATTTCCCATTTCATAGCAGATTCGCTGCTTTAAGAAAAGAAGTCCGTTCTGCACGCCAAGGTCTTTGATCAGAATAACATAAACATCATAAGCCTTCTGATACTGCCTTATCTCCGAATAAGCATACGCAAGATTCAACTGTGCAGTCACATTATCAGATGCCACAGCTTGGGCATCGATAAACTTTGGTATCGCCTGCTTATATAAATCAAAGCGCTCCTCCATTGTCGCCGCATCTTTGACACGACTCATCAGCATCAAACCAAGCTGTAAATACGAATCAGACAAACTGCGCTCAAGCGATTCCTTCGTATCGTCCTCGGAAAGCGGTCTCCCTGCCTCCAAATCCGCAAGCTTTTCCTGAATCACTGCAAGTCTTTTTTCACCATGCTCCGCCGCCTTGATATAATCCTTTTTCTGCTTATACATATAGGAGAGCAGCATATAATACCCTTTAATCTCGGTTTCGTAAGAAGGATCTGACTGAATTGCCGCAATCGCCTTATCAGGTTCATTCTGATATCCATATGCATATACCAACAGGCGCATATCGTCCGGTTCGATTTTCCCCTCCCTCATATTGCGCTCGCAAATCTCAATAAACTCTTTCTCTACTTTATCTGCCGCCGCACTAAGCTCCTCGTCATCGCTTAGATTCCGAATCGCGTAAATATGCTTGAGCGCCTCGCGAATCTCACCGTGCTCGATCTCATAAAATGCCGCATATTTGTTTCCCGCATAATTTTCCGCGTTAATCTCCAAACTTTGGCATAAGGCCTTATAGGCTTCTTCCTTTTTACCCATATTCCAAAGCAAAGAACCGCACACCATTTGCACGTGCAAGTCCTCATGATACGCTTCATTCTCCAAAAGACTTGACACAATGCTAAGTGCCTCATCTACATTTCCTGTTCTGCGCAGATATTCTGCTTTGTCAACCGCATAGTGAGGATGCCAAATTTCGAGAGCATCAATTGCTTTGATTAAATCGCCCGCACGTGAACTTTCTGCATGATTCAGTTCTCCGCCAAGTTCGTAAATATAACTAAAGAACGCATCATAATCCGCATCGTCTGCGCCTTTAAGCATACACATCCAGTCGTATGCATATCCTCCGTTTGGATTGCTGATGTTGGAAATCATGAAATCTACAAAGCCAACAGGTAAGTGCTCCTTGAACTCCTGTTCGTTTTCTCGAATATGAAAATATTCGTCCAAAAAGACATATGTCTCATGTGTAATCCGATAATTTTCCGCAAGATAGATAAAAAGCGCCCACTTCGCCTCATCATAACTGTCAAGTCCCTCAAAAACCTCATCTTTTAACAGCTCCTCCCAAGATGCGGGATTGATTCGGGCAGACAGGCTTTTATAAATATCGGCAAGCCTTGCTTTAAATGCTCCTATCGGTGTGCTGACATCAATCATTTCCGCCGTAATCTGCTTTTGCTCTTCGTCCGGCGTACGGCTGTATGTCAGTGCATTCTCATATGCTTCGCGCAACGACTTAAAACCCTCAGGATTTTCCTCAGGGTTATTTGCCGGCAGCGCCATACGGTATGCACTGCGGATTAAGTTCTCGTCCTTCGTGATTTCGATTCCGAGAATCGCAAAAGTCATATTCAGATCCATTTCCATGCGGTTTGTTCTCCTTTGTGATTTCATATTACGGCAAAGCCCTTACCGTATAGTTTACCAGTAAATTTGCAGTTTGTATATGGTATTTGTTTGGAAAAACGCAATCTATCGCATCGCGCTATTGCTCCGATGAAAATCCAATGAAAATATCTGCCCCGACGCCGTCTGCAGTTCTTTCACCGTCGTTGCCAACCGTAGTAAATGCTTTTGCTGGAATGCGAAATGTTTTGACAGCTTTTTCACCTAATTTTGCGCTGACACGCCCAAACGCGGCAAGTTTTGCATTAGGCGATTCGTTTTCGCTTCCGTTTACACGCACATAAATCTGCACGGCATCACTGACACACGTGTCATATTTAGTCGTACAGACTACCGTTATCTCAATCCCTTTTTCCGCCACTTGCTCATACAATTTTTGACTCTCTATTCGGATATGCCAATTTTTGCGTTCATTCTTTTTCAAAATTAGGCCGTCGCGTTCGCTTTCTGGTATAACCGCCTCCACACGCTCGATTTCAAGTTCTCCGTATGTAAGTCCAAAGCCAAACGGTTTCCACGGCTTCTCCGTCATATAACGATAAGTACGCCCCTTCATCGCATAATCCGTGATATCCGGAATTGTATTCTCATTATAATAAAACGTAACCGGAAGTTTTCCCTGAGGGGATGCATTTCCAAAAAGGATATCTGCTACTGCGCGTCCACCTTCTCCACCCGGATACCACACTTGCAAAATCGCTCTTGCCTGTTCCTCGTAGGCGGATAAATCAATCGGACTTCCTGTCGCATTGAGAATAATAAACGGCTTCCCTGTCTTTGCCACTTCTTCAATCAAAATCTGCTGCGTTTCAGGTAACAGCAAATCCAATTTGTCGCCGCTCGGGAACTGATTTCCTCTGTCCCCTTGTTCTCCCTCCAAGCCAGCATCCAATCCGACACAGAGTATTGCGAGATCCGAATTTTGCGCCGCGATGACGCCTTCTGTTACAAAATATCCCAAATGCGGCTTTTTCGGCGGCGTATTGTCAAATAAATGACAGCCCTGCGCATAATGCACTTCAATATTATTTTTAAAGCAAAAATTGCTGATTCCCTGTAAAAGCGTAACGGCTCTTGGCGGTGTGCCGTTGTAATTTCCCACAAGCGCCGCCACGCTGTCCGAATTCGGACCGATAACCGCGATTGTATGATATTTCGTTTTGTCTAACGGAAGTATCCCATCATTTTTCAAAAGCACACAACTCTCCACTGCCGCTTTATAAGCCAAATTCAAATGCTTTCTGCATCCCACCACACTATAGGGGATTTCGTCAAGCGCAGATTGGTCAAACAGTCCAAGCAGATATCTTGTGGTAAAGAGCTTTACGGCACTTGCATCAATCTGCTCCCTCGTAATCTTTCCCTGTTCATAAGCGTTTAAGATTCGCTGATAAGTACAACCACAGTTTAAGTCACAACCTTTTCCAAGTGCAAGCGATACCGAATCCTCCGGTTCTTTTGTAATGTGATGCTTTTCATGAAAATCGCGAATCGCCCAACAATCCGATACATAATGCCCCTCGAACTCCCATTCGCCTCTCAGGATCGCATTCATCAGATATTCATGTGCACAACAAGGCTCTCCGTTTGTGCGGTTGTAAGCTCCCATAACCGCCTCCACACACGCCTCCTTCACACACGCCTCAAAAGCCGGAAGGTATGTTTCCCACAAATCTTTTTTCGACACCTTTGCATCAAATTCATGCCGCAGTGCCTCCGGACCGGAATGCACTGCAAAATGCTTTGCACACGCTGCAGTTGTCATATAACCATCCTTCTCCTTTTGCAATCCGGTAATCATAGCACAGCCCATTTGCGCTGTTAAAAACGGGTCCTCACCAAACGTTTCCTGTCCCCTTCCCCATCTGGGGTCGCGAAAAATATTAATATTGGGTGCCCACATCGTAACTCCCTTATATTGTGTTCTATCACCATGCGAAGAATAAGCATTATATTTTGCCCTCGCTTCCAGCGCAATTGCCTCTGCCAGTTCATGCACAAGTTCCGTATCAAACGTTGCCGCCAAACCGATTGCCTGTGGAAAACAAGTTGCAACACCTGCCCGCGCCACGCCATGGAGCGCCTCATTCCACCAATTATATTCGGGAATGCCTAACCGCTCGATTGCCGGAGCATCATACCGCAATTGTGATGCCGCCTCCTCAAGCGTCATCTGACTTACCAAATCCTCTGCTTTCTTTCTCGCTTCTTCTCTTGTCATTTTTTTAATCATGCTCCTTTCAAAATCTGCACGTTTTGGCCGCAAAATACGCACTTTGGAAATTGCGCAATAAAACGATAAAAACGGATACTCTGATTTGAGTATCCGTTCTTTTTTATTGATTACTCCATCACGATATCATTCCAAGAATCCGAAGGAACCAATGCTACATAAGTCTTACCTGTATTGAGCTCAATCTGCTCTCCTGTCTGCTTATCAAGATAAATTGTCGGCTCATTCTCACTTGGCTTAATCCATGTTACCTCAATTGCTTTTCCGTTTGTGATATAATATGCATCACGTCCTGAATCAATCGCATTGTAGATCAGGTAACCGTTCTGGTCAAGCTGCGCAAAAGTAGTGTCCTGTATCAATAAATTTTTAAACGTAAGCTGCGCATTGTCATGCTGCGGGTCTACGTGCGCTTTTCCGTACTCATAGTAATCGTATGTTCCTGTTTCCGCATTATACTCAAGTCTTGAACTGTTATGAGGAAACGGAAGCTCTATCTTTGTACAGTCAATCGTATCGCCCACATCGGACAAATCAATCTCGGTATTCGAGAAGAAATAATGCTGTCCCGGATAATATTTATCATACTCTGTACTGTACTTTGAAGCACTAAACTTCTTGTCCAAATCGCCTGTACATACATATTCTGTAAATTCTCTTGATTTTCCGTTACTCACACGTGAAAATCCGCCACTGAAGTTTGCGGAATAATCTCTTGCAATCCATTCGTCAATATAAAACGGACCACCATCGTGACAAAGCACAGCATTCCACTCTGCCGCAAGCATGATGTTTGTCGGTCTCGTGCTTCGAACACTGCCGAACTGCTCAATCTTTCCCCAATCCTTTACAATCGCCATAAGACGTGTAATTCTTCCGTTTGCAGTGCTATTCATAATTTCATATACGACATCTGCTTCCGTAAGACCATAATGCGGAAGTGCAATCGACTCATTATCAACCATAATCGCCATCGGACGCTGATCCTTTAAGCCCTCATCAATCCACTCGTTCGTAATCTCGCTGCGGTACATACCCTCTCGCGTTTCCTCTTCGGGCTCCTGTGACTCAATTTCCGTCTTTGTTTGCTCTTGCTGTTGGTTATCGGAAACATCATTAAAATCAATTTCTGTTGCCGGTTCTTCACCATTGTTTTTGTTTCCGCACGCTGTCATTGTTGCTGCCGCCAAGGTAACTGCCATTAATAAAGCGACGCCTTTTTTCATGTTCATTTTCTTCATGATTCTTCTCCCCTTTGTTAAAAATTATTTATTAACCCTTTTTCATGACAAATATTTGTCATACCGCGCAGACGGCTTCGAATCCTATACCAATGCACGTTACCTTTACAGCCTGCTCCGCCAGGCACCCTCACGGCACATACGAAATCCACCTTAGTGCTGCTATATTCCTATCCTGACACGGTTCGATGGCACATATTGCGTAAGACCCAAACTTCAACGCCGCTTATAAAGGGCTGCTACATCAGCGCAGACCCTCTTGCCGTCCATCACCCCTACTATAGCGGATTGAAGGTACAGGGCACCGCTACCGCCCCGGCTGCACGGTGCTTTTATTATACCCTTTTCTGTATCACTTCGTCAATGCAATTCATTGTTTTTTTATTTTATCGGTATTTCTATTTCTCCAAGGTCAGACAGGTTTCTCTCCACAATCTCAATCAGTACATAATCGCAGTCTGTATCCGCCACAAGCGAAAGGTCATACGGCGTCGAGCGATTGAAGGCAGCGTTGTCAAACGTGCCTCCCATATATGGTATCAAAGCTCTTCCAAAACTGTCCCGATACACAAGAATCGATTTCCCGTTCCCGTCTGCTGACTGCGTCCGAATGGTAATATCATCCAAACTATGCAGCCTTCCAATATAATCATAGCTTTTCCCGTCATCATAGATGCGCTGCGCCTCACAATGCTGCGTTTGAGGAAAAAGAATATTGTACAAATCCGGACTATGACTTTCTTCTATAGTATATCCCATAAGCGGATAATTATCAGAAAGACCATATAATCTGTAAATTTCATTTAGCACAAGCCTTGCTCCCGTATTATTCCAGTGTGTATCCTCATGCAGATACAACTCATCGGAATCTTTTTGATCAAGCAAAATACGCCGCGCGTCCACATATGGTACACCAGCCTCCGACATTCTCTCTTGCAGCAAGATCAAATTATTCTGCTGCGCCTTACTGCCAAAACGTACCGGCATATATTCGGAATAAATCTGATTTTTGTTTGGCACAATGACAAAAAGCGGCTGTTTCCCCTGACTTTGAATGTAATCTGTAACCTCTGACAATTTTTTCACAATCTGGTCAAGTTCACTGTCACTCAGCGTAACGCCCGCATAATCCGCAAGTGTTTCTCCAAAGAAAAGCCATCCGTCCTTCCCAACCACAACCTGATCATCGCAGGGTGTCTGAAACAGCTTATATTTTATCATACTGTCCGCCGCTACCAGTTCCGCGCGAAATGCAAAATGCTCTGCCACATACGTCTGTAATTCCTCAAAATAGTCCCTGTTCCATGCTCCCTCAACAGTTTGAAGCACAGGTTTTTCGGATAATACCCTGTTTTCTGCAAGCTGCGAATGATAAAACAGCATACCCACCGACGGAATGATACAAAGCATAAAAAACGCTGTCACAAAAATCCATGCTGCGGTATTTTCTCTCTTCATATAGTGTTCCTCATTCTCTTTCTATTATCAGCACTTCGTCCTGTTTCCCTTTAAAAACGGAAATAAATAAACGGATTGTAACTGCTTGAAGCCAGATTCATGATACACAAAATCAGCAGTATTACGGATGCCGCATACGAAACCACAGGAGCCTTTATCTTCTGTGCAAGCCACTTTGAGACAGGCATCGAAAGCACAACCGCCGCAATCAGGCACACGATATTATACGGTGTCAAAAGCTTTGCAAGGAACACAAACTCCACCGCATTTGCACGAAATCCCGTAAACATCGAAGCAAGAATATGTCCCGCCTGTCCGATGGTATCCGCGCGAAAAATTACAAAGCCGCAAATTACCACAAGCATTGTATAAATGTGTGCAAATACTTTGTTTTTCAGTGGTATCCGTTTTTTGTATTCCAGTGTGATAAACAATCCGTGGAACAGCCCCCATACAAGGAAAGTCCAGTTTGCGCCATGCCATATTCCCGTTGCCATAAACACGACAAGCTTATTTAACATTGTTCTGCCCGCGCCTTTGCGGTTTCCGCCAAGCGGAATGTATAGATATTCCTTAAACCATGTGGACAACGAAATATGCCACCTTCTCCAAAATTCCTGAATGCTCCCCGAGATGTACGGATATTGAAAATTCTCCTGAAACGGAAACCCAAACATCCGCCCCAGCCCGATCGCCATATCCGAATAACCGCTAAAGTCAAAATAAATCTGAAATACATAGCAGACTGCCGCAAGCCATGCAGTCAGCCAAAAATCAAGCGATGTCGTATAGAGCGTGTCCACAATATACGCCATCGCATTTGCAATCAAAAGTTTTTTCGCAAGACCGCAGATAAAACGCCGAATGCCGAGCGCTGCGCCAGTAATTGTGACACATCTGTCAGAAATCTGCGCCTCAATATCATGATATTTTACGATTGGTCCTGCAATCAACTGCGGGAAAAATGATATATAAAGCATCAGTTTCCACACATTTTTCTGCACCAAATTCCGATCCCTGTATACGTCGATGCAATACGAAAGCGCTTGAAACGTGTAGAACGAAATACCAATCGGAAGTGCAATTTCGGGAGCGGCAAACGACAAACCGAGAAGTCCTCCAATCGTTTCCACAAGCAGCGCACTGTATTTAAAAACCACTAAAAGACCGATGTTAAACACAACGGTCAAAATAAGCACTGCTTTCGCCCACTGCCGACTTGCCGCGATCAGACGCGCCAGACAGTAATTTACCAAAATCGAGCCGATCATCAAAAAAATGTAGATCGGCTCGCCAAAGGCATAGAAAAACAAACTTGCCAATATTAATAATGCATTTTTGAATTTTAAATTCGGACAGATACAGTATAACAGGTATACAATTGGCAAAAAGAAGAATAAAAAGATACCAGAACTAAATACCACCTTAATCCTCCTTATTACCCAAACAGTTCTATGAAAGATACCTGATCCCCTGACATCTCCAGACCGATTGTTTTATCTCCCATCTCGTACAGCCATTCCGAGCCCTGTTCCGTATAAGCGCTTCCAAATGCCGCGATAACTTCTTCCTTC
This sequence comes from Lachnospiraceae bacterium, assembly GCA_014804225.1. Lineage (GTDB taxonomy): Bacteria > Bacillota > Clostridia > Lachnospirales > Lachnospiraceae > COE1. The sequence continues at coordinate 8,655 of JAAVAF010000008.1, read as the reverse complement.
GTGCTACCAATATGAATTCCCGACACGAGCGCTTCACTGCCCGTAATCTCAATCAGTGAAATGATATCCGCACCATTTGTAATATAAGTATAGATTACCGCGCCGCCGTATGTATAGACCTTATCCTCTCCTGCCTCCGTACAGCTTCTGGCAGAAGCAAAGTCGTTCGGGTCCCCCAAAGACGCCGTATAGTTACGCATATCGCCGTGAAGGGGGATTGTCACACCTTTAACAATTACGGCATAATCGCTGTCCGACACAGAACCTTCTGCAACCAAAGCAGGCACATTTTCTTCCGCTGCAGGAACGTTTTCCTTCTGCTCCGGTTCGTTCTCTGTTTGCGGCTTTGTCTGTGCCGGTTCTTCCTCCACAGGCTCTGTCTTTGTTTCTGTTTTGATTTCTGCTTCGGTTTCCGGTTTTCCTTGCGTTTTGTCCTCTGTTTTCGGCTCTGCGGGTTGAGTATCCGCAGCCGCAACAACCTCTACAACCTTTTCGTCCGGCAATACTTCAATTTCAGACGTCGGTCCGTCAGACGCTTTGCACCCCGATAAGAGTACCATACTCCCAATCAGCATGGCAGGCACCGTATACAATATCTTTTTTCTAAATTTTTTCATAATTTACTCCGTTCTAAAGCCTTTTTTGTTTCCTTTATTTTTCATTATTATTTTTTTGAATGCTTTGAAGCACATCCATAATCAGCGCAATATTGGTTTCATCATTCCAATGGATATTATCCGTTTTCAATGAAGGATCGCGCATTCCCTGCGGATATCGTGCACACAAAAATGCCGTGTAATCCAAATACTGATCCGGAAATGCTGCTGCAAGCGCATTGTTAATGGCATCCGCATCGGCAATATTGTCATACCAGCCCGTCATTGTCGCAATCGAAAGAAAATAACAGTCTGCCTCGGGAAATTCATAAGTTATCCAGTTTTGATAAGATGCAACATAGTCGCCGCATACCGCACTGCTCCTTGCGTGCGCTTCCAATGCCCCTTGGTAAGAAATGATGTTCCAATGCTCAATGTTGAGGTTGCTGTTGATAATTTCATGAATCTTCTCAACACCTCGTCCCATTGCTCCGTTTCCATCGCTGTAAATATAGTTCTTGTTAAGCTGCGTATTTCGCTCGCTTGGTATGTTCAAGCCCTCATACACGAAAAACAGATTGCCTTTCATATACATTGTATTCGGGTTTCCGTACTGATCCTGAGAAATAGAACTGTCATTTCTGTAGAAATATCGAACATCCTTAAGTCCTTCAACATATCCATCCGCATCTGTACGGCTGTTCATAACTGCTGCCGAAAGATATACATGGCTTTCACCGACAAAAATATAGCCCTCTTTGTGATACGTCCAATCACTTTCATACAAGGTCATGGCATTGACAGGCAATACCGCAGAAACCGTCAAGACAAAAGCCAGAACGCAGCTTATCAAACGCCTTCGTATCTTCGTTTGTCTTCCCTTTCGATCTGTCATATAGTCTCCCTTACTGCGCACTTAATCCGTTTCCCATCACATAACCGACTGTTTCGCCTAACTGAATCTGAAAATATCCATTGCTTGTCACACCAGTCACCTGTATCGGAAGTCCTGCCTCGCAAGAAGGCAAAAGAACACTGCCATTAAAGTCAGGTGCTTCATATATGACAGTCATGTCATTTGTATAAAGCAGTATATTCTGTGCGATAATCTCCATCTGCGGTTCCTGCATGGGAATACTACTTCCTAGTGCCCGCTTTTCCTTCGTCTGATTAATGATGCTGCATACCATCTCATAATACGTCTGGTCACTCCAATGCACTAAATCCGATTTCTGCTGAGGATCCATGAGTCCCTGCGGATAATGCTCCCAGAAGAACGGCATGATATCTAAATAGTTCTCCGGAAATGCCTCTGCAAGCGTCCGATTAAACACCTCTTTATCTTTGCAGAAAATCTTAAAGTTCTTTGTCATTGTAGACTGCGGTAAAAAGTAACAGTCTGCGTCTGGAAATTCATAGTCAATCCAATTTCTATAAGACGCTGCATAGTAATCTGCAAGCTCTTTACTGCCTCTTAGCGCAGCATTTGCACCATGAAAAGAAATAATATTCCAATGCGCAATATTGGGATTGGTATCCATAATCGTATGGATTTTCTGTACCGCGCCTCCTTGTGTTCCTGCTCCGTCACTGTAGATATACTCCTTGCTGATTTGTACCTTCAGTTCGTCCGCTCTCCCTGTTCCCTCAAACACAAAAAACAGATTTCCCGACATGGTAAATGTTCCCGGACCACCGTTATCATCAGACACAATAGAACTGTCCAACTGCAAAAAATATTGAACATCCTCCAGTCCCGGTATATTACCGAGCGCATCCTGCTGCATAGAAAATGCCGCAACCTGCATATGGCTTTCCCCGATAAAAATATATCCCTCATCATGCGCAATTCCGTCACTAACATAAACGGTTGCAGCATTTACGGACAACGCCGGCAAAAATGATGTCATAAACGCCATCATACAGCAGCTCAAAAAAATCACAATTCGTTTTGATATCCCTAATTTCACGCACATACTCCTTTCCGCAAGCGTTTGTATCCTGTTTTACCGCATAGATTGCTGTCTGTTATTACTGAATAACGACATTTGCCCAAGAATCGGAAGGCACCAGCGCAATATACGTCTTTCCTGTGTTAATCTGAATCGGCGCACCTGTCAGTTTATCAAAATAAACAGTCGGCGCATTCTCTCCAAGCTTTGCCCATACGACTTCAATCGCTTTACCGTTTGTAATATAATAGCCGGAACGTCCAACGTCAATTGCATTGTAAATCAGGTAACCGTTCTTATCAAGCTGTGCAAACGTTGTATCCTGTATCAACAGATTTTTAAAGGTAAGAGGTGCATTGTTATGCAAAGGATCTGTATGCGCTTTTCCATATTCATAGTAATCATAGGTTCCCGTTGCTGCATTATACATCAGTGTTGACTGATTGTGTGGAAACGGCAGAACAATCTGATTACATACTCTTGCTGTCGGATTCGCCGACAAATCCAATTCTACATCAGAGAAATTGAAATGTTTTCCGGGATAAAAAGCATTATACTCTTTGCTATATCCTGCACTCTGGAATCTCTTTGTCAGCTCGCCTGCAGAAATGTACTCTGTAAATTCTCTTGCTTTACCATTATTGATTCGAGAAAATCCGCCACTTAAATTATTAGCATAATCTCTTGCAATCCACTCATTAATATAGAACGGTCCCCCGTCATGGCATAAAACTGCATTCCATTCTGCCGCAAGCATAACATTTGTCTGTCTTGTACTACGAATATTTCCAAACCGCGTGATTTTCTCCCAATCCTTGACAACTGCCATCAGACGCGTAATCCGATCGTTTGCCGTGCTGTTCATCATCTCGTATACCACGTCCGCCTCTGTCAGCCCATAGTGAGGAAGCGCAATCTTCTCATTGTCAACCATAATTGCCACCGGACGCTGCTGCATGAGACTTACATCAATCCACTCATTTGTCAGCTCACTGCGATACAAATTTCCGACAGTCTGTGTAGGCTGCTGCATTTGTCCGACCCATGCCGCCAAATCAATCGGCGTTGTCGGAAGCGTAGTTTCTGCCGCCGTTGGAGGGATGGTTTCTTCTGCTGCCATACTGCTGCTGCCAACAGACATTACGGCGATTGCTGTCAATACCGCTGCACATACCATTCGATACATTTTATTCTGATTTCGTTTTCTCATTCATCTTCTTCCTTTCCAATTCATTCTTAGTCTGTTAGTCTACTACATTTTCGCGGGATACTCTGCGTATTAATTCCATACGCTCCTCCCCACTCATTACAGGGCGCTGCGCTGACTTTCGCATCGACACGATAAACTCTTCCGCCGTCGTGTCATACAACGTTGCAATCTTTAGATCAATCAGCTCATACTCCCATAACTCGTATATCAAAAGCTCAAAAGATGCCGGCGTAAAAACATTCTGATGAAAATCCCGAACGGCTTCCACTCCCACGCTATCCTTATAGCTTTGACGATTGAACTCTTCGTCATGGATAAATTCATATGTTTTCTTAATTTTTTTATCTTGTGTTCTTTGCCATGAGGTCAATCCATCCCTGCGAATTACATGATTCCAGTAATCCGTAAGCGCCCCCATGGAACCGTATTTATCTTTTGAAAGATAATCGTTGATTACTTTTCCGGTCGTTGTTACCATTCTGAAATGATCCAACGTAAACCGCTTGTCCGGTACGGCAAGTGACAGGATTCCGTTTGGTTTGAGCATACTGGAGCAATCCTTCAAAAATCCGATAAAATCCGGTACATGCTCAATCACGTGCGATGCGATAATATAATCATAACTGCCACGCTTCCCTGTTACCTCCGCATAAGAACGTCCGTCCCATATGTAATCCACTTCCTCAATTTTGCTTGTATCAAGCCCCATGCCCTGATACTTGTCAATCAACCCCTTTCTATCCAACCAATCTACAATCTCTACATGGTACCCTTCGCGTTTTGGCGCACAAGGACGAAGAGATGGCCCTATTTCCAACCCAAACTGCTCCTTTGTAATCCCTGTAAGCATTCTGCCAAAATGGTTCTGCTCACATTCCTGCGCCTTCTTTAACGCCCTCATCCCTCGTATCTTTCCAAGCATCGTTTTCTCCTTCTGTTTCGCTTTCGCAGTTCAAGTATTGCGCATAAACAAAACAGCCATCTCTTTTCATAATTTGTCGGTTCTCTATAAAGTGTATTATATTTCTTTTAGGGAGATTTTTCAACCGTTTTGGCAAAAAAGGAAAGGGGACAGCTTTATCGTCTGTTCAATCACTTAGCTTCACAATGATGTATCCGTCATGCAGTTTTATGCTGCCTCGCATCGGCCAATTATTCATACCCTGACTGTATGCGATCGCTTCACCGAACTGTTGTTCATTTCCCTGTGCATAGTTTCCGCCCAATGTGTGCAGAAATCCCAATATCCTGCGTGTACTGAAAAAACTATACGGTTCAATGTCCGTATCCCATTCAAAAAAGGAATATCCTATTAATTCACCTTGAACACACGAATTGTTTAACTCCGCATGATGCTTTCCGATAAATATCACAGGATACGAATGCGTATCGTCCTCAAGCTTATTGATTTCTTCCATAATCGAAGCTGCAATGCGTACATCACTTTCATATCGGACCATATCCGTATAATTCAGCCGGAGTGTGACGTTTAACTGCCCATATCCCGCAATGATACATAGGACAATCAAGGCATACATCAGCCTCCTGTTGTGTCCCGCCAGCAAAATAAGTACATACGCAAGAAAGCCCAGTGCAAACGGCATCACAAGCTGGGAGCGCAGCACAGGCTCTCCCGCACAAATAACGGTCATGTAAAGAGGCCCTCCCATGACCATCAGCAGACTAAATATCCCCAAAAACAAGCCCTTATTGTCCGCCCTTTTTTTCACAAGACATATGACCAAAATCACAAGCAGCAGGCAGCCGATCGGATAAAACTTGGTATAATGCAGCCCCCAGCTGATTGCAATTCTTCCTGTATGATTCAAAATCCGAAGCAGACAATCCCGAAGAGGCAGTGAAAACCATGCCGACTGTGTCGTCAGATACGTCATCCCCGTTCCAAACCAGATTGCCGTAATCACTTGATTTCCGATAAAGCTGACCAAAAAAACCACTGGCGATAGAACTGCAAAGCGCATCAATATACTACGCTCCCTGTTTTCCCTGACAAAATAATGTAAAAAAAAGCACGCCGCTGCACCAAATATAAATAGCGCAAGCATCACCTGATACAGGCTGAACAAAACAAGGTTGAGCAATGCAGAGCCTATCGTCAATGCATATCGTTCTCTGCCGCAATCAAACTCTGCGGCACGATAAAGCAAAAAGAGGCTTACGGCTGTCAGGCAAAACCCTGCTGTCACCTCCATCGACTGCAGCTTAAAATAAAACTGCTCCGTCATCAACGGTGAGACAATAAGCAAGACAGAAAACAAAAGCTCTGCAGCCAAATTATCCTTTTGGGAAATATACGAAAAGAGATACGTCCACAAAAAGCATGTCATTGTAATAAAAAACAGGGACGCCGCACCCGCCAGATATGGATTAAAAACCTTTGTCCCCAGCAGTGCTTTGAGTAAAACCAATCCCTGCCTCCCTACGGAAAGCCAGCCATTATAAAACAAATCCTTTAACGTAATGATATCTTCTGTATCAATGCCAACACTATTACTGAACATCATTGTGCCATGACTGCACAGTGCAATCAAAAACACGGTGAGCCATAAATGATATTTTTGTTTGGCATACTCATAAAACCTCATACTTTGCTCCTTTTATTGCCCTTCATATAAAACGTATTCAAATGTACCCTCTATTCATCCTGTTCACCTACACTCTGTTCTGCTTATCACGCATTCGCAGCAATTGTTGACGATACTGCGGGTTCCACTCTAATTTTTCTTCCGTCTTTTGCAGCGTAACAATAAATTCGTTCCCGCACGTATCCCACATATGAACAATTTTCAGATCAATCATTTCCAAAAGGCGCAAATCATAAATTAGCAGTTCAAAGGAAGCCGGTGTAAAAACATAGTGGTGAATGTCAATATATTCGCCTTTCTCAGCTCTTCTCATGCCTGCCAAAGCCGTATGACAGTCATGCACAAAGGAAAAATCCTTATCCCTGCGACGGGCAGTATAACGAAACAGCGGCAGAAATGGTTTATCCCATGAAATACTCCCCTTTCGCATCACAACATTCATATAATATTCTGCCACATCCCCTACTAGCTGAAGATTTGCAGGCTTATACACATTATTTACAATTTCTGCCAATCCCGTAGTCGTGCGATAATGGTCAAAGCAATATCTTTTATCAGGCACAGCAAGCCGCAATATTCCGTTTTTGGTCAACATCTTAGAACAGTCCTTTAAGAAACCGCAAAAATCCGTAGAATGCTCAATCATATGGGAAGCAATGATGTAGTCGTAATACCCTTCTTTTTGTATCAGTTGATAATAGCTCCCACCTTTCCATATATAATCAACAGGTTCAATTGCCTTTAAGTTTACGCCATCATTTTTATAGTGCTCTTTTAGTTCTTCTGCACTTAAATGATCAACAGTTTCCACACAGTATCCCTCTCTTTTTGGCGCAATCGGACTATGTGACGGACCTATTTCTAATCCCCTCTGCTGTTTACTGATGCCTTGTAAAAATTTACTATTTCTGCTGACAAAATATGTTTTTATTGTTTTAGGTATATACGCTTTTATCTTTGTTTTTATTTTTTTTATATCCATACCGTGTACCTAATCTTTAACATCTTTCCAGTTTGTATTCTTAAAGAGATTTATTTATTCTCTTTGAGTGATATTATATCTCTCTAAGAGATATTTTGCAACCTTTTTTGTTTTTTTAGATTTTTTACACAAAAAATAAAACAAACAAAAACCTTTATTTTATCGGCAAAATTGAAAATATTATGCCTGTAATATTAAAACAATCTATTTATATTTTTATTGGATATTCTCATATAGAGAACTATTTTGTTTTATATGTAATATTGTCTATCGCCTTTTTGTCTCTTATTGAGATTTTTATTTCTCTCAAAGCAAGTTTAAAACAAGTGATGTTCTCTATATGCTATTGAAAAGGAGTGAAAAAAATTTAAGATTATGGAAAAGGGAATTTTAGGAAATGCAATACGCACTGCGCGTATTAAAATGAATCTGACACAGGAGCAAGTTGCGGAAATGATAGATGTTTCACCAACTCATTATAAACATTTAGAGAGTGAACACCGTATGCCATCTATTGAAGTACTTTTCAGACTGTGTGATGTGCTCAGCCTGTCGTTAGACAGCTTGCTGTTTGTATCCACAAAGGAACGTCCTCTGCTGCAGGATATCAACAATTATGCACACAAATGCACAGATAAACAGCTGCAGATCATTCTTGCTGCAATGCAGGTTATGATCGCACAAAATTTTGCAGATCAATAGCCTGCTTTACCAAAAAAATTACACCGACTATTTCACAGTCGGTGTAATTTTTCATGCTTTTTTATTTATATCGTCCAATACTTTTTCTGTCTGCGTTTTCTGCGGGCAAGTATTTCATAGTACATCAATACCGTGACAAGTTCTTTAATCCACGACTCTTTCTCACTCCAGGGCGCCCTCTCCGTCAGCGTGTCTGCGCTCACGTTGTCGCTTTCCGGATTTTGTGCCTCCCCGCCTTTTTCCATACGCGCCATACTGTCTGCATTATTTTCCTCGTCTGCCTTGATGACAACCATGACACTCTCTACCATGCGCCCGATACTAAGTTTATCGGGATACTGGTCATAGATAAAGCTGCTGTCATAATCCATCTTGTCTACGACACTGCTAATAACGCTCTGATACCGTTTCGCATAGGTCGGATACATCTGCTGCAAGTATTCCATATCCTCCAATATCCTGTCCTCGGGAAACGCCATCGGCTGTTGTATGATTGTATGATTCGGTCTGCCATAGCCTTGATATATTGTATTGTTGTAGGGCATATCGCCATAACCCATATAAGAAGGAAATGCCTTATAATAATCCATCTTAACAATCTGCTCCT
>JAAVAF010000007.1 GCA_014804225.1 Lachnospiraceae bacterium | reverse complement strand
AAACTGCTTGACATGGATACAGGCGGTGGTGAATTTTTATTATCGCTAAATCACCCATACCATAACTTAGCAGCGACGGAAAATTATTCGCCGAATGTTGAACTGTGCAAAAGAAAATTATTACCGTTGGGAATTAACTTTCAAAAGGCGGACGGCAATGGTATCTTACCTTTTGACGAGCAAAGCTTTGATATTGCAATTAATCGGCACGGAAATTATAATCCGAAAGAAATCGGACGCGTATTAAAAAGCTGTGGCATTTTCATTACCCAACAAGTCGGTGCTGAAAATGACAGAGAACTTGTAAAATTGCTGCTGAACGAAATGCCGGAGATGCCATTTCCGAATCAGTATTTAAGGATTGCGCAAACGGCGTTTGAAAATGCGGGATTTACCATAATAAAAGCGGAGGAAGCCTTTCGCCCAATAAAGTTTTGGGACGTTGGCGCGCTTGTCTGGTTTGCTCACATAATCGAGTGGGAATTTCCGAATTTTTGTGTAAAGGATTGCTTGGAAAATCTTTATCATGCGCAGGAAGTGCTGGAGCAAAAAGGCGTTATAGAGGGAAAAACCCATCGCTTTCTTTTGGTGACTAAAAAATTGAGTTAATAAAAAAAGAGGAATTCTTGTTTGCATTGTTACTTCATGAAAACCTGTGTACGGTGCTTTTTTTTCGTGCTTTAATAAAGCATTCCTCTTTCCCCCGGATTCTTAGCTATTTTACTTTCATAAGTAATTTAATATGATGATTGCTTGTTCTACGTTAGCATTCCCTAACAAATCCTAAACAAAATATAAATTCCAAAAAAAGTAAAAAATTTGCTTGACAATAACGACCCAACAAGGTAATCTTTATCTCGTAAATACTTTGAAAGTCAAAACTTTTGATTTTCAAACAAATTTTTAAGTAAAAAAGGAGAGAACAATCATGTTAGAAAGAGTTAAGGAAATCATTGAGGAGCAGTTAAACATTGAGGACGTAGAGATTACAGAGGCTACACGTTTCAAAGAGGACTTAGAGGCAGACTCACTTGACTTGTTTGAGCTCGTTATGGCATTTGAGGAAGAGTACGGTGTTGAAATTCCTTCTGAGGATTTGGAGAAGATTACAACAGTTGGTTCTGTTATTGAGTACATGAAAGCAAAGGGCGTAAACGCATAATGAAAACAAGAATTACAGAGATTTTGGGAATTGAATATCCGATCATACAAGGCGGTATGGCATGGGTTGCCACATATGAGCTTGCGGCAGCCGTGTCAGAAGCCGGCGGTTTGGGAATTATTGGCGCCGGCGGTGCACCTGCATCGTTTGTCAGAGAGCAGATTCAGAAGGCAAAGGCGCTCACGGACAAGCCGTTTGGCGTGAATATCATGCTGATGAATCCCGAGGCGGACGCGATTGCACAGGTTGTCGTAGATGAGGGCGTAAAGGTCGTTACTACAGGCGCAGGCAATCCGGCAAAGTACATGGAGATGTGGAAGGCAGCGGGCGTAAGAGTGATTCCCGTTGTTGCAAGCGTGGCATTGGCAAAGCTGATGGAGCGTGGCGGTGCGGATGCGGTGATTGCAGAAGGCACAGAGAGCGGCGGTCATATTGGTTCTACGACGACAATGGCACTTGTGCCGCAGGTGGTAGATGCCGTGAGCATTCCGGTAATTGCAGCGGGCGGTATCGCAGACGGCAGAGGTTTTGCAGCAGCATTTATGCTCGGTGCAGAGGGCGTGCAGATTGGTACGCGTTTTGTCGTGGCAACGGAGTGCATTGTGCATGAAAAGTACAAAGCGATGTTAATCAAAGCAAAGGATATCGACTCGGCAGTGACAGGCATGAGTACAGGCCACCCTGTAAGAAGTATCCGGAATAAGATGACAAAGGAATACTTGAAGTTGGAAAAAGACGGCGCAGAACTTATGGAACTGGAAAAGCTGACACTTGGTTCACTGAGAAAAGCAGTTGTAGAAGGGGACGTCGTAAACGGTACCATTATGGCAGGTCAGATTGCAGGACTTGTCAAGAAGGAACAGCCCTGTAAGGAGATTATCGACGAGATTATGTCACAGGGAATAGAATTGTTGAATAAAACATTTTAGAACACGCAAACATATGTACGAAACATGAAAAAGAAAGGCATATAACATGAGCAAAACAGCATTTATTTTCCCTGGTCAGGGTTCACAGTACGTTGGCATGGGAAAGGATTTTTATGATACATACAGTGAGGCAAAGGAAGTATTTGCGCTCGCAGGCGAGGCATCAGGGCTTGATATGGAGAAGCTTTGTTTTGAGGAGAATGAGGATATTAATATCACAGAGTATACCCAGATTGCGATGCTTGCGGACGAGGTGGCAATCCTCAAGGTGCTTGAGGCAAAGGGCATTAAGGCAGATATTACAGCAGGCTTAAGCCTCGGTGAATATGGTGCACTTGCAGCGGCGGATGTTATGGATTTAAAGGATTTATTCCATATTATCAGAAAGCGCGGCATCTTTATGCAGGAGGCGTATCCGGTAGGTGGCGCTATGACAGCGGTGCTTGGACTGGACAGTGAGAAAATAAATGAGATTTGCGCGGCGACAGAGGGCATTGTGACAGTTGCAAATTACAATTGCCCCGGACAGATTGTGATTACAGGGGAAGAGAAAGCAGTGGCGGCAGCCGCAGAAGCGCTTACGGCAGCAGGTGCAAAGCGCTGTGTACCGTTAAAGGTAAGCGGCCCGTTCCACTCAGAGCTTTTGAAGGGCGCAGGCGAAAAGCTTGGAGAGGAGCTCAAAGATATTGCGCTTCGTGACCCGTCAATCCCTTACATCAGTAATGTGAATGCGACAGATGTAAATGACAAAGCGCCAATTAAGGAGCTTTTGCAGAATCAGGTGTCAAATTCCGTATGCTGGCAGCAGACCATTGAGAAAATGATTGCCGACGGTGTTGACACATTTATCGAAATAGGACCGGGAAAAACCCTTAGCGGCTTTATGAGAAAGATTAATAAGGACGTTAAGTGCATCAATATAGATAAAGTAGAAGATTTGGAGAAATTAGTGTGAGAAGAACTTCTAATCACTCGCAGCAAAGGCTGCTTCGCGAAGAAGTTCTAAATCTGCTTTGCAGATTTTTCTCACACAGGAGAATGCTAAAGTGCAGCATTCTCCGCGCAAACAGAGAAGGGCAAGGTTGTCGAAATGTTAAAAGATAAAATCGCTCTCGTAACGGGAGCAGGACGCGGCATCGGACGTGAGATTGCGCTCACGCTTGCCAAGAACGGTGCCACAGTAATTGTAAACTACAACGGCTCGAAAGAAGCGGCAGATGAAGTCGTTGCAGAAATCACGAAAAACGGCGGTACTGCGGAGGCGGTACAGTGCAACGTATCGGATTATGCCGCGAGTGAAGCGTTTGTAAAAACCGTACTGGAAAAATACAAAAAGGTCGACATCCTCGTAAACAATGCAGGTGTCACAAGGGACAACCTGATTATGCGCATGAGCGAGGAGGATTATGACACAGTGCTCGACACAAATTTAAAGGGTACTTTTAATATGATTAAACACCTTTCGCGCAGCTTTATTAAGCAGAGAGGCGGCAAAATTATCAATATTACGTCTGTAAGCGGCGTGCTTGGAAATGCGGGACAGGCAAATTATTCCGCATCAAAAGCAGGCGTAATCGGATTGACAAAGAGTGTGGCAAGAGAACTTGCAAGCCGCGGCGTTAATGTCAATGCGGTAGCTCCGGGCTTTATTGACACAGATATGACGAAGAACATGACAGACGATGCAAAGAAGGAACTGAACGCGATGATACCGATGGGCAGAGTAGGAAGTACAAAGGATATTGCACAGATGGTACTGTTCCTTGCGAGTGACAACGCAAATTACATTACGGGACAGGTAATGTGCGTTGACGGCGGTATGGCTATTTAATGGAGGTTATTAGATAATGAAGAAAAGAGTAGTAGTAACAGGCATGGGTGCAATCACTCCGATCGGAAATAGTGTAGATGCTTTCTGGGAAGGCATCAAGCAGGAAAAAATCGGATTTGATAAGATTTCCTATTTTGACGCATCTGAATACAAATGTAAGGTGGCAGCAGAGGTAAAGGACTTTGATCCTGCCAATTACATGGATAAGAAAGCGGCCCGCAGAATGGAGCAGTTTTGTCAGTTTGCAGTAGCAGCGTCTAAGGAAGCACTTGAAGATGCGGGAATTGATATGGAGAAGGAAGATGCGTTTCGTATAGGTTGTTCGATTGGAAACGGTGTCGGCAGCCTTCAGGCGATGGAGCGTGAGCATACAAAACTTGTGGAAAAAGGACCGTCAAAACTTTCACCGCTGTTTGTTCCTCTTGTGATTTCCAACATGGCCGCGGGAAATGTGAGTATTATCTTCGGCTTAAAGGGAAAGAACATCAACGTCGTAACGGCGTGTGCGACTGGTACGAACTCAATTGGAGAGGCATTCAGAACTATTCAGTATGGTGATGCGGATATCATGCTTGCGGGTGGTACGGAGAGCTCTATTACACCGTTAGGTATCGGCGGATTTGCAGCGCTTACTGCACTTTCTTCGAGTGAAGATCCGACACGTTGTTCCATTCCGTTTGACAAAGACCGCGATGGCTTTGTCATGGGTGAGGGCGCAGGCATTGTCGTGCTTGAGGAGCTTGAGCATGCAAAGGCAAGAGGCGCAAAGATTTATGCGGAGGTTGTAGGTTACGGCTGTTCGGCAGACGCTTATCATATTACTTCTCCCGCAGAGGATGGCTCGGGTGCGGCAACCGCGATGTTAAATGCAATCAAAGACGCAGGCGTACAGCCTACGGACATTACTTATATCAATGCNCATGGTACNAGTACGCATCACAATGATTTGTTTGAAACAAGAGCAATCAAGAGTGCGTTTGGTGATCATGCAAAAAATATCAAAATCAATTCTACAAAGTCCATGGTAGGTCATTTGCTCGGAGGCGCGGGCGCAGTTGAGTTTGTGGCCTGCGTAAAGGAAATCGAGGAAGGTTTTATCCACAGAACTGTTGGCTTGCAGGAAAGCGAAGAGGAATTGGATTTGAATTATTGTAAGGAGAGCTATCAGGAAGAGGTTCCGTATGCACTCAGCAATTCTCTTGGTTTTGGCGGACACAATGCAAGCATTATCGTAAAAAAATTCACAGAATAAACAAATCAAGCGCTGATGCGCTTGATTGCAAAAAGCTTCGCTTTTTGTGATAAATTAGAGAAAACTGGAATTGACACGCGTGTCATAAATAAAAACAACACGCGTGTCACAATGAAGATACAGGAAGGTGACAAGGTTGAAAATTAAAATTTTCAACCCACGAGTTTGTGCTTTGCAGTCCAAACTCGCACGTTGCGAAAGGAGCAAGGTTATAGAATGTCAGTTTATACAGCGAAAGAAATTATGGAGATTATTCCCCACAGACAGCCGTTTATGCTTATCGACACGATTGAGGAGCTTGACGAGGGGGAGCGGGCGCTCGGCAAAAAATGCGTGAGCTTTAACGAACCCTATTTTGCGGGACATTTTCCCGGAAATCCTGTTATGCCAGGCGTGCTTATTATTGAGGCGCTTGCACAGGTTGGCGCGGTTGCTATTTTAGGTATGCCCGAGTGGAAAGGAAAGACGGCGTATTTTGTGGGAATTGATAAGGCGCGTTTTAAACAGAAGGTATATCCTGGCGACGTGCTGATGTTAGAAACAAAGATTGTGAAAGTAAAGGGACCAATCGGTGTCGGAGAGGCGACAGCGACGGTAAATGGCAAGGTTGTGTGCAAAGCGGAATTGACCTTTGCAATTGGGGATTAGAAAAGAGGTTTGTCATGGAAAGAAAACGGAAATTTCCTATTAATGTATACAACAGACTAGAGGAAAAATTAAAAAATAAATCGGAAGAGAATGATGTGGAAGAAGCAGCTGCAGTGGAGGTACAGGCGACGGAGGAGAAGCGTATCAAGTGCTCGAAGTGCGGCAAAATGGTAGAGCGTGATCGCGTTGTAAAGCATAAATATATCTGCTATGAATGCGGCGGATATTTTCGTGTTAAGACAAACAACCGTATTCGTATGGTCGCTGATCCCAAGACCTTTGAGCCGTGGTTTGAGGATATGGAAGTAAGTAATCCGCTCGATTTTAACGGTTATGAGGAAAAGCTTGCAGCAGCGCGTGAAAAGACAGGACTCAAAGAGGCTGTTACTGTTGGACGCTGTAAAGTGTTTGGTGATGACATTGTGCTTGGTGTGTGCGATTCGCGTTTTATGATGTCGAGTATGGGACACGTTGTGGGCGAGAAGATTACAAAGGCAATTGAGCGTGCGACAGAGCTAAAGCTTCCCGTATTTATGTTTTGTTGCTCCGGTGGTGCAAGAATGCAGGAGGGCATTATCTCATTGATGCAGATGGCAAAAACATCCGCGGCGATTAAAAAGCATGGAGATGCAGGACTCTTATATTGCTCTATTTTAACAGATCCGACAACGGGCGGTGTGACGGCAAGTTTTGCGATGCTTGGTGATGTGATTATGGCAGAGCCGGGAGCGTTGATTGGCTTTGCGGGACCGCGTGTGATTAAGCAGACGATCGGACAGGAGCTTCCGGAAGGATTCCAGACAGCGGAGTTCCTTGTAGAGCATGGTTTTGTGGACGGTATCGTGGAAAGAGAGAATCTCAAAAAGACAATTCATTTTCTGATCCGTTCGCATCGGTGTGGCGGAAAGAAGATATACGATGCTTTTGGTGAAGAAGCAGCCGATTTCCAGTTTGCGCTTAGCGAAAACTTAAAGGAGCAGTCATGGAATGCGACGCCCCGTACGGCATGGGAAAAAGTGAAAGCGGTAAGACAGGTAGACAGACCTTCCGCTATGGATTATATGAATCATATTTTTGACTCGTTTGTGGAGGCGCATGGTGACAGAGGATTTAACGACGATAAGGCGCTGATTGGCGGAATCGGTTTTATCGGAGAGCAGCCTGTGACCGTGATCGCGGATTTGAAGGGAAGCAGTTTTGCGGAGTGCCAGGAGCGTAACTTTGGTATGCCGCTCCCTGAGGGTTACAGAAAAGCATTAAGACTGATGAAACAGGCGGAGAAGTTCAACCGTCCAATCATAAGCTTTGTCAATACGTCCGGAGCATTCTGCGGTATCGAGGCGGAAGAACGCGGACAGGGTGAAGCGATTGCAAAAAATCTGCTGGAGATGTCCGGCTTAAAAGTACCTGTTTTATGTATTCTGATTGGCGAAGGCGGAAGCGGTGGTGCGATTGCAACGGCAGTCGGAAACGAAGTGTGGATGATGGAAAATGCCACCTATTCGATTCTCTCACCAGAGGGATTTGCTTCAATTCTCTGGAAGGATTCCAGCAGAGCACAGGAGGCAAGTGAAGTCATGAACATCACGGCGCAGGATTTAAAGCGTCTAGGTGTCATTGAGCGGATTGTGCCGGAGTTTGGCGGTGCGGATGCGCAGACCACAGATGCGATTGCAGGATATATGAAGAAACACATCATGGAGTTTTTGGCAAAGTATAATGATATGAGCGGTGAGGAAATTGCGGCCGAGCGTTATCAGCGTTTTAGAAATTTCTAAGAGGTAAAGAAATGATTATAAATGAGTTGAAAATCGGCAACCTCATAGCCCGTATTCCTTTGATACAAGGTGGTATGGGTGTCGGTGTGAGTCTTTCCGGGCTGTCGGGAGCAGTTGCGGCGGCGGGCGGAATCGGTGTGATTTCTACGGCGCAAATTGGCTACCGTGATCCGGATTTTGACAAGAATCCGATTGAGTGCAATCTGAAGGCGATTGGTGAAGAGATTAAAAAAGCAAGAGCAATTGCCAAGGGTGGCATCATCGGTGTCAATATCATGGTAGCAACAAAACGCTATGAGGAATATGTAAAGGCGGCAGTGAAGGCAGGTGTTGATCTTGTCATATCCGGTGCGGGACTTCCGATGACGCTTCCCGCAGTTTCGGGTGATGCGAAGATTGCGCCAATCGTGTCAAGCAAAAAATCACTGTCCGTCATTGCAAAGTATTGGAAGAAAAAGTATGACAGAAAACCGGATTTGGTCGTGATTGAGGGACCGACGGCAGGCGGGCATTTGGGTTTTAGCACGGAGGAAATAGAAGCCTATACAGTTGACAAGACAAAGGACTATGATGCGGAAATCAAGGAGATTATAGCGCTTGCAGACGAGATGGAGGTACCTGTCGCAGTGGCAGGGGGCGTCTATGAGCGCGCAGATATGGAGCACTATTTGGCGATGGGAGCAAAGGCGGTTCAGGTAGCGACGCGCTTTGTTACCACAAAGGAATGTGATGCATCGGACGCATATAAGCAGGCATATATTGATGCGAAAAAAGAAGATATTGTGATCGTGAAAAGTCCTGTGGGAATGCCGGGACGTGCGATACATAATGCGTTTTTGGATAAAGTAAAAGCAGGAGAGCGCTTTATGAGAGGGTGCAGACAGTGTGTGAGCACTTGTGACCCGAAAACAACGCCTTATTGCATCACGGAGGCGTTGATCAATGCCGTGAAGGGCAATCTGGATGAAGGCTTGGTTTTCTGCGGCAGTAATGCTTTCCGTGCGGACAAAATTGAAACAGTAGCCGATATAATGGAGGAATTTTCATAATGACAATAAAAATAACAGGTACGGGACGTGCTCTGCCTGAGAAAACAGTGACGAATTTTGATATGGCAAAGCTTGTAGACACTTCTGATGAGTGGATACGCGGACGTACGGGGATTGCAGAGCGCAGAATATCGACTGGTGATACGGTATCCTCATTGGCTGCAAAGGCGTGTGCCGAGGCGCTTACCATGGCAGGAAAGGACGCAGAGGAGGTCGATTTAATTTTGGTGGCAACCTGTTCTCCGGAGCTTTTGCTTCCGTGCTGTGCGTGTCAGGTGCAGAGCGCGATCGGAGCGCATCAGGCGGTGGCATTTGACTTAAACGCAGCGTGTTCTGGTTTTTTGTTTGCGTTAAATACTGCGTATGCATATTTGCAAACAGGACTGTATCAAAATGCTTTGATTGTTGGCAGTGAGGTGCTTTCGAAGTTAATCGACTGGACAGATCGTTCTACTTGTGTGCTTTTCGGCGACGGAGCGGGTGCAGCCTTTATCGAGAAAACAGAAGCGGACGAGGTTTGTGCAAACGGCAGAACAGCGGGAATTGAGGAAATGGTAATGGGCTCAGACGGCACAAAGGGCATGGTGCTTGCGTGTGCGGAGAGAACGGTTTCCAATCCATATTTCAAGGAAACGGAAACGATAAAGCCTTATGTTTATATGAACGGACAGGAGGTCTATAAATTTGCGACAAGACAGGTACCTGCTTGCATCAAGGAGGCGTTAGACAAGGCAAATCTCACAGTTGATGACGTTGACCTGTTTGTGCTGCATCAGGCAAATGTACGTATTATTGAGTCTGTGGCAAAGCGTCTGAAGGCAGATATCGCAAAGTTTCCGATGAATTTAGACCGTATCGGCAATATGTCATCGGCAACGATTCCCGTATTGCTCGATGAGTTGAATCGGGACGGAAAAATAAAGAAAGGTGACCGACTTGTGTTATCAGGTTTTGGAGCGGGACTTACATATGGAGCAAGCATACTTGTCTGGGGATAAACAGATTACCCCAAAAATCAGAATTGGATTTGGTGCATATATGGGAAAGGAAACAAACAGAACCTTAAATGAATTGCTTGTTAAGATTTTCAATAATATGATGGACATGGAGGAACGGGCAATCATCACAGAGGAATTCAGTGATATTACGAATAATGATATGCATATCGTCGAGGCGATCGGGATTGATGAACCGCGCCGTATGTCCGAGATTGCGTCGCGGCTTGGCGTTACAGTCGGGACGCTTACAACCAATATGAACAGCTTGGAGAAGAAGGAATACATTACCCGCAAGCGTAGTAAAAATGACAAACGTGTCGTTTTGGTGGTGCTCACCGAGAAGGGCAGAAAAGCATTTTTTCATCATAGAGATTTCCATAAGAAAATGATAAAATCGATTGTAAAGGATTTGAATGAAGAGGAAATGAAGGTCATCATGAAGGGATTGCTCAATCTCAATGACTTTTTGACACAAATATAAAGAAGCGGAGAACGTGGGTTTTCCACTTCTTTTGCGTTTATGGATTACGCTAATCCTTTTAGTTTTCGTTTGTTTTCATACATCAGTACATCTGCCTCCTCCATTGCTTCGGTCAATGTCGTATTGCCTTTCGTAGAAACATATCCATGCGCGATAACAAGAGTAAAGCCAAGGTCAGGCTGTTTGTTAAATTCGTCACAATATGCCATCAGCCGTTTGATACAGGTATGATAAATTTCATCGGCATTGATGGAATTGATGATTGTGAGAAATTCATCGCCGCCTGTTCGGTAAGAAAAGCAGATGTCACCGTATTCGCCAAAGGCGTGCTTTAAGCCGTCGGCAACTGCTTTTATCATCTGATCACCCTTCTCATGACCGAGCGTATCATTGACCTTTTTGAGATTATTGACATCAAACTGTATGACTCCGAGCGGTGAAAAGCTGTCAATAATATGATTATATTCCGGTGTATGCTCATTGAACGCTGTGCGGTTATACAGTCCCGTCAGATGATCCGTCAGTGCAAGGTCATGCAGCATATCTGCTTTCATACCCTTTGAGAAGGTCGTCACAATTTGATTAAACTGATATACAATCAGGCAGAGCAGGAAGCTTAACAGCGCGATACGGACATAGAAGGAGTAATTGCTGTAGCTTCCAAGAATATATTCGATCAAAGGCACTGCAATACACACAATGAGGATTGCAAGCAGCGGGAAGATAATCAGTTTTTGCGACTGGTGGCTGTTGCTGTCCGTGTAACTAAGCACTAACGGCACCATAAGCGGAATTAAAATGACAAGTAATATGTGCACAAGAACCAGCGAATAGTGGAATTCTAAGATGCCGAATACTTGTAGGACGGCTACTGCGATTAGTATGAGCGCGCTTATAAAGCTATAGATGCCGGAAAAGATTCGCGGCTTTCCTTTTAAACGATAATATGCCAGCATACCGTAAGAGAGCGGAATTGCGGCAAGTGCCGTGTAACTTAACAGATGAATCAGTTCAGAATGTCCCCAAAAAAGCTGCCACAAAAGCGACTCTGCGCTTGTCCATTGTGCGGAGAAAAATGTGGCAAATCCAAGATAGAGCAAATCCTTCCCTGCCTTGTGTTTTTGACGCATATAAAAATAGAGCAGAATAATGACAAAACCGCAGATATACAAAAAAGCGCTAACAATAAAACCGAAAATACGTTTGGATGTGATTTTCTGATAAATATCTTGTGTATTTCCCAGATAAATATTGTCAATCAAACCATGAGAATTGGTATAACAAGCCGTGACTTCAAGGCATAGTGTTACAGGCGTTTCGGAGGCGTCCAGCGAAACCAAATGCCAGCGGCTTCCCGGCGACGCGCCGTAGAGGGGCGAGTTGATGCGGTAATCTTCATGAATCAACGTATCATTTTCATACAGATTGACATAACAGCTTCGCGCGCGAAAAACCAACGTAGTGCTGGTTTTTATGGAATCGAGTGTGTAATAAACGCGTTGCGGCAAAAAAACATTGGCTGTATCGTCATATCTGTTAAAATCGGAAAGGGAGCAGACGGTATTTGTTTCGTCTGTCCAGTTGTCGGAAAGGGATAAAACGTCATATTTGTCAACAGAAAGAAGATGTATTACAATTCCCCATAGCGTAAGGGCAAAGGCGATATAAAAGGCAATATTAGAAATATGCGTTCTTAAAATATTGATATGTGTTTTGATCTTTTTATTCATTTATGCACCTGCTAATTCTGTAATCTCTATAACTAAATAAAAAAAAAAAACTGGAAACATGTCTCTATCTATGATAAAATAAATTGACAGATATTCCAATACTAAAATGAAAAAAATATCTGATAAAAATGTATTGCAAGCAGGTCGGAGGTAGAATAGCCGTGTCAAGTCTTACACTGCAGGAACTAAACAGTATGATCACTGTGGGGATGGGCGACTATAAAGTAACAAACGGAAGAAACAAGCTGATTACAAGAGATTTAGGTTCTTGTATAGGGATTGCTATGTGGGATCCGGAAACGAGAATTGGCGGGCTGTTACATATTATGCTGCCGCAGTATGTACATAACGGATTTGACGATACGGTGCATCATGGTATGGTGAATTTGGCAAAATATGCGGATGCAGGGATTGACGAGCTTGTGCATACACTTGTGCAAAGAGGGGCAGAGAGAAAGCGGCTTATGGCAAAGATTGCGGGAGGCGCGCATATGATTGCCTGTATAGGCGATATGGAGGCTTCTGATATTTCGTCGCAGAATGCGGATGCAGTCAGAAAGAAACTGTGGGAGCTTGGAATTCCCATACTTGCGGAGGAGGTTGGAGGGCATCACCCGCGTACATTGATATTTGACACGACAACGGGCGCTTTGCGCATCATAACGGCGGGAATGACGGACAGGGTACTGTAAAATGCTGTATAAATTAAGATAGGAGGGGTACTATGGAACAAGAAAAGAAGGAATTAAATGAAATGCAGATTTTGGAACGTAACATCATAAAGAGCTACAACGAGCTTTTAAAAACACTCTGGGAAGAGGGGGACATGGATACTCTCGAGCAGGTGATTATGGATGATGATTACAGAAATAAGCTGATGGAAGTACATACGGGAAGATTAAAAGAAGGACACGAGATCTAAGCGTGTCCTTTTGACTGTAATTATTGTTTTAGCAGCGCAAGCGCAGCTCTTCTTTTATGCCCTCTGTAAAGACTGGCAAAGTGGTTGTAGAACCAGAAGCCTTCGACAAGGACATGATTGAAGATGCCGATTTTGTCTTTGACAGTGCCTTGATAATAAACGCCGCCGTAGTCGACTGTTTTCTTCTCTTTCATATAGTTGATCAAGTCGGATTCCGTTGCAATTGGTTCCCCAAATGCCGTATATGCCGTGCCAACGCACTCCAGGCTGTGTGAGTCGCTGCCTCCAAGCATGGGCAGCCTATATTCAAACGCAAGCCGTCTTGCTTCCATATTGGACTTGACCGTTTCACAAGCGTTAAACGCTTCCAGAAAATCAAAGTCTTTCATAATATGTGGATTTTTCTTGTATGCACGCGTGCGTGTGAAACTTAAATGTCGTTCACCGCACGGATGGGCAGGACCTAAGATACCGCCGTATTTGTGAACAATGTCGATTAAAATCTTTACCGGAAGTCCTCTACACTCCATAATTGGCAGCTTTACATGCTCGGGCAGTATCACCAAAATGTGCCCCGCGTCAATCGTATCATATTCGATTCCCTTTAATACGACGAAATTTTTGAGCGTTTCCTTCAAGTTATCCCTGTAATAGCGAAAACCGTTGTAAGAATCATGGTCGGTGACAAGCATACCGCTAAAGCCTTGTGATTTCAAAAGCTTAATATATTCCTCAATTGATACTTTGCCGTCAAGCGAGCCTTCTTTCGTATGACAGTGCATATCAAATTTTATATTCGTTTTCATGTAATCGTTCCCCCTAAAATTGTAAAGACCCACGAAACATATTAAGTATAATACAGATTCACAATATAATCAAATACCATTTTATGAAAAAGACAGAAAAATATACCATTTCGATTCAGTAAAATTGACTATAAAAGCCAATAAATACGAAAAAAATTTGTAGTTTATCAAAATTGACTTTATGTTAATGATTCAATATAATAATGATTCGAAAATGAAAGATGTTTCTCAAGGGGAGATGATTATGAAGAATATATGGAGTTTCATTCAGAAATATCGTTCACTGTTTATAATGGGTATTTATGCCGTATTCTACCTGATCGCATTTGCGTATCTGGAGCAGAGGGGCGGCGCGGTGCATGAAATACGGTTTGGACTTGATGCATACATTCCGTTTTGTGAAATATTTATCATACCATATCTGATGTGGTTTGGATATGTGGCATTTACCGTGTGCTTTCTGTGTATTAAAGATAGGGAAGAAAGTGAAAAACTGGTAGGATTTTTGATGATGGGTATGACGGTTTTTATTGTTATATCAGCGATTTACCCAAACGGGCATCATTTAAGACCAGCCGTGTTTCCGCGGGATAATGTGTTTACAAGAATGATTGCGATGCTTTATGCAACGGGTACGCCGA
>JAAVAF010000006.1 GCA_014804225.1 Lachnospiraceae bacterium | reverse complement strand
TGATGGCTCCAGTGATGCCACTGCGGAGATTGCAGAGGAATACAAGGAACAGTTTCCAGCGATTGTGCGTGTTGTGAACAAAGAAAACGGAGGACACGGATCTGCCGTAAATGCGGGCATTGAACGGGCAAAGGGGTTGTATTTTAAAGTGGTTGACAGCGACGACTGGGTGAACCAAAGCGCATATATGCGGATTTTGGACACGCTGCGGGAGCTGATCGGTGATGGAAAAACGGTAGACATGTTTATTAGCAATTTTGTCTACGAAAAGGAGAATGAGAAGCGCAAGAAAGTAATGCATTATCACTATGCGCTTCCACAGGAGCAGATTTTTACATGGAAGGATGTAAGGCATTTCCGGTTGGGGCAGTATATTCTGATGCATTCTGTTATATATAGAACCAATCTTCTTAGGGAGTGCGGATTGGAGCTTCCCGAGCATACTTTTTATGTGGATAATATCTTTGTGTTTTGCCCGCTGCCGTATGTAAAGACGATGTATTACCTCGATGTAAATTTCTACCGTTATTTTATTGGGAGAGAGGATCAGTCGGTCAATGAACAGGTGATGATTGGGAGAATTGACCAGCAGCTTCGCGTCAATAAGCTTATGGTGGATTATTATGCAGAGGAAAAGCCGCGCATTATTGCAAACGGCAAAGTAAGGCGCTATATGCTTAATTATCTCGATATCATAACAACTGTTTCTTCTGTATTGTTGATTCGTTCAGAACTTCCCGAAAATCTGGAAAAGAAGAAAGAGTTGTGGAACTATATCAGAGAACGGGACAGACACATCTGGCTGCACTTGCGCTTTGGAATACTAGGAAGCGCGATGAATCTGCCCGGAAAGCTTGGCAGACGCATCACGGTTGACGGCTATAAAATCTGTCAGAGAATTTTTCACTTTAATTGAGACAAGTCTTGTAAAGCAGGCTGAAAAAAGGTATACTTTAAACGATTGGAAAAAAGAAAGGAGCACTATTAAAATATGTATTCATTAGACGAAGTAAGAAACGTTGACCCTGAGATCGCAAATGCGATTGTTGAGGAGCAGGAAAGACAAAACAGCCACATCGAGCTGATTGCATCGGAGAACTGGGTAAGCAAAGCGGTTATGGCGGCGATGGGAAGCCCACTTACAAACAAATATGCGGAAGGATATCCGGCAAAGAGATATTATGGCGGATGCGAATGTGTTGACGTGGTTGAGAATCTTGCAATAGAGCGTGCGAAGAAACTTTTTGGATGTGACTATGCAAATGTGCAGCCGCATTCAGGCGCACAGGCAAACATGGCAGTTCAGTTTGCAGTATTGGAGCCGGGCGATACGATTATGGGTATGAATCTTGATCACGGCGGACACCTCACGCATGGTTCACCGGTCAATATGTCCGGAAAATATTTCCATGTAGTGCCGTATGGCGTAAATGATGACGGCTTTCTTGATTATGATAAAATGAGAGAGATTGCACTTGAAAATAAGCCGAAAATGATTATTGCGGGTGCAAGTGCGTATGCGAGAACAATTGATTTTAAGAAATTCAGAGAAGTCTGCGATGAGGTAGGCGCAGTGCTTATGGTAGATATGGCGCATATTGCAGGTTTAATTGCAGCGGGGCTTCATCCAAGTCCAATGCTGTACGCAGATGTCGTTACAACGACAACACATAAGACGCTTCGCGGACCAAGAGGCGGGTTAATCCTTGCAAATAAAGAGGCAGCAGAGAAGTATAACTTCAACAAAGCGATTTTCCCCGGTATTCAGGGCGGACCGCTAATGCACGTTATCGCAGCGAAAGCCGTATGTTTTCAGGAGGCGCTTAGCGATGATTTCAAGGCTTATCAACAGCAGATTATCAAGAATGCACAGGCATTGTGCAACGGTCTGATGAGCCGTGGCATTAAAATTGTGTCAGGTGGTACGGATAATCATTTGATGCTTGTTGACCTTACTACATATGACCTTACGGGAAAAGCTGTTGAGAAACTGATGGATGAAGCTCATATTACATGTAATAAGAATACGATTCCAAACGATCCGAAGTCACCATTTGTCACAAGCGGTATCCGACTTGGTACACCCGCAGTGACAAGCCGTGGCATGAAGGAGGATGACATGGATCAAATAGCGGAAGCAATCGCTATGGTCATTAAGGAACAGGAGAATGCAGTGGCGAATGCACGCGCAATCGTGCAGACGCTTACGGATAAATATCCGTTGATTTAATCGCAACAGCATGTATTCATGCCGAGTGCGTTGGCACTCGATTTATTTAGGGGAGTTATGAACGACGAACAAATTAAGAGGGAGAAACGACGCCGTAGGCGTATTCGGAATCAGGTTTTGGCGTATCTCACCCTTGCGGTGCTGATTGTTGCAGCGCTTGCCGGGCTGTGTTTTGGCGTAAACGGCGTTGTCAGATACGTAAAGAACTATAACAATAAGGTGAATGAGTTTATCGCTGAGGCAGAGTCGAGCATGGCGGCCGAATTGGAAAACGAGTCGGCAAGTGTGCCCGAGAGTACGCAAATGGTATATGATGAAGAATATACGGCCGAGCCCAGTGAGGACCCGTTAGGAGAGCTTGTCACGACACTGTTACAGGACATGACATTAGAGGAAATGGTGTCTGGTATGTTTTTGGTAACACCTGAGGCTTTGACGGGCGTACAGACCGTGGTAAAGGCGGGTGAGAGCACGCAGAATGCGCTGATTGAAAAGCCGGTAGGAGGGCTTATCTATTCTGCGAAAAATTACAGATCCAAGGAGCAGTTTGAAGAAATGCTCCAAAACACAAAGGGCTTTTCGAAATACCCAATATTCTTTGCTGTTACGGCGGAATGCGGTGAGAATTCGTCCTTTGGCATAGAGCGTACGAAAAAAGCATCGGAGATTACGAAAACGGACGATGCCAGTGAAGCGTATGGTGCGATTGCGCAAACACTTGCCTCCTATGGGATTAATATGAATATGGCGCCGGTATCGGAAATTGCTGCTGACGATGACCACAATTTGGCGGGCAGAACATTCGGTTCCGATGCTGCTTTGGCTGCACCGCTTGTCAATGCATCGGTACAAGCCCTGCAGGAGAACGGTGTAAGCGCAGTGCTTCAAAAATTTCCGGGGACGGGTACGGAGACAAAGACACTCGAGGAGCTCAAAAACAGCGAGTTTATCATTTATGAAACGGCAATCAAAAATGGTGTTGACTGTATTATGGTGTCTAATGTGAATTCTAAAGGCGTGACGGGGGACGAGACTCCTGATTCGCTTTCCAATGTCATGATTACACAAGTACTGCGGGAAAGTTTGGGATTTGACGGCGTGGTAATTACAGATGCGCTTGATGATGAAGCTATTACGAAAAATTATACGCCCGAAGAAGCGGCAGTAGCGGCGATTGAGGCGGGCGCAGATGTGCTCTATCGACCGTCCGACTTGGAAGCGGCGTATAATGGCGTGTTAAAAGCAGTTCAAGACGGAAAGATTACGAAAGAGCGTATTTACGAATCCGTATATCGTATTTATAAAGTAAAATATAAAAATACGGTATTGTAAGAAAAATGAAAAAAGGATTGACATATCTAAAAAAAGGTACTATAATATAATTTGTTCGTAAGAGCAAGATATCATTCAAAAAGCCGACTCACAAAGTGTGTCGGCGCTTGATGCGATAGTGGCGTAGTTGGTAACGCGCGACCTTGCCAAGGTCGAGACCGCGGGTTCGAGCCCCGTCTATCGCTCTTTAAAACCCTTGATTTTCAAGGGTTTTTCTTATTTAAAACACAATCTCCATTGTACACGCCCATGCGTCAGGTGTGATCACGGAATCGTTTCCCTCAATCAAAATCATTCCATTTACTGCACTTTTTGCGCACATATTAACCATACGTATCGTATATGGTTTTGCGCCGTCGGAGGCGACATGAATACTTCGTCCGTTTCGTTTAAAGGAAACGGAAAGCTCAGGCTCCTCAGCATTTCCGTATACATCGGCATCAACCCGTATTCTGTCGCAGAGCGCATATACGCGAAACTCGCAGCGTTCGCTTTGCTCAGAGCGCATTGTTTCAATAATGACAGAATTCTCGCGTACGAACATGATCGGGGCAGATGTGGCTGCATTTTCCTCTATCCATGCATTTCCTAAGTACTCTTTTCCCGTATCAAAGTTTGTCCAAACACCTTTCGGCAAGAAAAAACGAACAGTAGATTCTTTCTCCGGAACCGGTACAACAATAACGTTTTTGTCCAGCATATATTGTTTATCCAAAATGACAGACCTCTTTTCTCAATCTCTGATTTTCACAAAAAACTATTTTAATAATACCATAAATTTATAAAAAATCTATATTTTCTAATACTTTTTAGGAGAAATGTGGTAAAATGTATATATCAACGAAAAATTTAACAGTAAAGGGGGAATTACTATGAAGCTTACCTTTGTAGGTGCGGATCATCAGGTAACAGGAAGCTGCCATTTTGTACAGGCATGCGGTAAAAATATCCTTGTGGACTGCGGAATGCAGCAGGGGGCGAATCCTTATGAATGCTGTGAAATTCCGGTAGACGAAGCGTTGATCGACTATGTGTTCTTGACACATGCGCATGTTGACCACTCAGGAAATCTGCCGCTTTTGTATGCAAAAGGTTTTCGGGGATTGGTATTTACAACAGAAGCGTCGGCTGATTTGTGTTCCATTATGCTGCGTGACTGTGCGCATATTCAGATGCAGGAGGCGGAGTGGAAAAACCGAAAGGCGAAGAGAAGCTCAGGATTGCAGCCTGTAGAGCCGGCGTATACAATGGAGGATGCGGACGGCGTGATAAAGCGTCTTGTACCATGTGAATATAATAAGACCATAGAAATCAGTGAAAATATACACATCAGATTTACCGATGTCGGTCATCTTCTCGGTTCTGCGAGTATCGAGGTCTGGCTCAAGGAAGGAGACGTGTCGAGAAAGATTGTTTTTTCGGGCGATATCGGAAACAAAAATCAGCCGCTGATCAAGGATCCGATTTATACGGACGAAGCAGATTATGTGGTAATGGAGGCAACATACGGAAACCGTTATCATGCCGTGGGGGAGAAGCCGGGCTATGTTTCGGACCTTGCGGAGATTATCAACAATACATTTAAAAAGGGTGGTAATGTCGTTATTCCGTCGTTTGCGGTTGGCAGAACACAAGAAATTCTCTATTTTCTGCGGAAAATCAAGGAGGATAACCTCGTAACGGAAAATCCGTACTTCGAGGTGTATGTGGACAGTCCGCTTGCGGTGGAGGCGACAGGCGTTTTCCAGAAAAATATCTATACATGTTTTGACGAGGAGGCGATGGAGCTTGTAAGAAAAGGCATCAACCCCTTGAATTTCCAAGGCTTAAAGCTTGCAATTACAAGTGAAGAGTCAAAAGAAATCAACTTTGATGAAACGCCAAAGGTTATCATTTCAGCGAGCGGTATGTGTGAGGCGGGACGTATTCGGCATCACTTAAAGCACAATTTGTGGCGGCAGGAATGTACGATTCTCTTTGTGGGATATCAGGCAGTCGGCACACTTGGTCGTGCGCTGATAGAGGGCGTAGATGAAGTAAAACTTTTTGGTGAGGAAGTGGAAGTCAGAGCGGCGATCAGACAGCTTCCCGGATTAAGCGGGCACGCGGATAAGGCGGGATTGATCGAGTGGATCAATGCGTTTGAGAAAAAGCCTTCCCGTGTATTTATCGTACATGGTGATGATACGAACTGTACATCGTTTGCGGATTGCTTGAATAATGAGTACGGTCATGATGCATACGCGCCGTATTCGGGCACACGGATTGATTTAATAACGGGTGCTACTGAATACGAGGCATCTCCTGTTGCTGTCAAGAAACGCGCACGTAGTGTATCTGACGTCTTTGCAAGGCTTCTTGCGGCAGGTCAGCGGCTTCTTGCTGTTATCTACAAAAACGAAGGCAGAGCCAACAAGGATTTGGCGAAGTTTGCGGATCAAGTCAATTCGCTTGCGGACAAATGGGAAGCGTGAATAGGTTTATGTTTTTGTGAGGCAAAAAAAGATGAATGTGATTGCGGCGGTGGATAGGAATTGGGCGATTGGGAATAAGAATGCGCTTTTGGTGAAAATACCGAGGGATCAGAAGTTGTTTATGGAAATGACAATGGGGAAGGTTGTTGTGATGGGGCGGAATACGTTGGAGAGCCTTCCCCAGAAGCAGCCGCTTGGAAACCGGATTAATATTGTGCTTTCTACCGATAAAAATTATAAGGTAAAGGGGGCGACGGTTGTTTCTTCTTTAGAGGCGCTTTTTACGAAGTTAGAGCAGTATGCGAGTGATGATATCTTTGTGATTGGCGGAGAGAGTATTTATCGACAGCTTTTGCCGTACTGTGAGACGGCACACATTACACGGATTGATTATGCGTATGATGCCGATGCATATTTTCCAAGGCTTGATGAAATGCCCGAGTGGGAGATTGTGGCGGACAGCGATGAGCAGACTTACTTTGACTTGGAGTATTATTTTCTGAAATATCGGAATAAAAAATGTATCAAATATTGATTTTGTTCACTTTCGTGATATAATGAGTGTTAGCGAGAAGAGCATGCTTGCATGTTCGGCGAGCGGCGAATGGCGATCATGAATCGAAGATTCATGATATAATGTACACGAAAGCAATAAGCAGTGCCAACATATAATTAGACAAAATCGCTGCTCGCAGAGATTTTTGTCTGGTTATATGTTGATAGGGCGCAGCCCGTGAATTCGGAAAATTAAAGATTTTTCGAATTTGCACTGCAAACAGTTAGAATAAAAGACAATTATTTTTACATGGAAAGAGGAGATGTTGAAAATGGAGAAGAAAGACTTAGACTGGTCAAGTCTTGGTTTTAGCTACAGACAGACCGAAAAAAGGTATGTTACAAATTATAAGAACGGTGCATGGGACGAAGGCGGACTCACAGAAGATGCCAATATTGTCATCAGCGAGTGTGCAGGCGTTTTGCAGTATGCACAGACGTGCTTTGAGGGATTAAAGGCTTATACGACACAGGATGGAAAAACGGTAGTATTTCGCCCGGATTTAAATGAGCAGAGAATGCATGATAGTTGTGTGCGCCTTGAAATGCCGACGCTTCCCGAGGGACGTTTTGTCGAGGCCGTAAAACAGGTGGTTAAGGCAAATGAAGCATATGTGCCTCCTTACGGTTCCGGCGCTACGCTTTATGTAAGACCCTATATGTTTGGTTCGAATCCGGTTATCGGTGTAAAGCCAGCTGACGAATATCAGTTCAGAGTCTTTGTTACCCCTGTTGGACCTTATTTTAAAGGCGGCGCAAAGCCGCTTACGATCAGAGTCAGCGATTTTGACCGCGCAGCACCACACGGCACCGGTCATATTAAAGCGGGATTAAATTATGCGATGAGTCTTCATGCCATTGTTTCAGCACATAATGAAGGATTTGATGAAAATATGTATCTTGACCCGGCGACCCGCACAAAGGTAGAGGAAACAGGCGGAGCAAACTTCCTGTTTGTCACGAAGGATAACAAGGTGGTTACGCCCAAGTCAGACAGCATCTTACCTTCTATCACACGTCGTTCTTTGATGATCGTCGCAAAAGACTATCTTGGTTTAGAGGTAGAGGAGCGCGAAGTGCTGCTTGAAGAGGTGAAAGATTTTGCAGAGTGTGGACTTTGCGGAACGGCTGCAGTTATTTCCCCTGTCGGGAAAATTGTGGATCACGGTAAAGAAATCTGCCTTCCGGCCGGAATGGACGAAATGGGACCGATTACCAAGAAGCTTTATGATACGCTCACCGGTATTCAGATGGGACGCATTGAAGCGCCTAAGGGTTGGATTGTGGAGATTTAAGCGAATAAGACAAAACATAAAAAACGTCAGTTTATAAGATAACTGGCGTTTTTTATGTATTTTATTTTCTAACCATAAATCTGATTGCAAATCCGTCCATAAAATACAGAAAGACTGTCCACATGCCTGCGTTTGGCTTCCATGGTTGGATGCACATAACGGTTTAACGTTGTCTGCACATCAGAATGCCCCAGCATTTCACTAAGGCTTTTCACATCTGCTCCTCCTTCAATACAATTTGTGGAAAACGTGTGGCGTAGAATATGGAAGTTTTTATCGGATAGTTTGGCTTCGGTTAATATTTTTTTAAAATGGTACTGCATTGTCCGCGGTTCAACCGGTTTCTTTCCGCCAAACACATATTCTCTATCATTTCTGAAGCTTGAAAGAAGTTCGAACGCAGCATCGGAAAGTGGAAGTTCTCGTTTGGAATAAGCGCTCTTTGGTGGTGTTTCGATTAGAACAGTCTTTGTTTTTTGGCCTTCAACATAAAGGCGTTGTACGGTCCTGTTAATCGTCAGGAGTTTGTTTTCAAAGTCGATATCACTCCATTTGAGAGCGCACAATTCTCCCAACCGAAGTCCCGTAAACAAACATAACAATATTGCCATTTTATAAAGATCCATTTCACAATAAAGCGTAAGAATCAGGTTTTTCTGCTCTTTTTGAGAAAGAACTTGAACAGGGGAATTGCGGGTATCAGATGCTGGCTTATTTAAAAAGGATAGCGTTATGTAATATTTGCGTGATGCAAACTTCAAAATCTGATTCAGTACACAATAAATGCTTTTTTGAACACTGTCCGATAAAAGGGAAGATATCTTTTCGGACACCAAAATATCGGTTATTTCTGTTAATTTTAAACCTTGAAATGGTTTTTGTATATAATTGTGGTACGTAAGACTGTACTTTACGTATGTTGAACGTTTTCTTTTTTGTTGTATCTGTGCAAGCCACTCCATAGCTGCATCGTCAAGCAGAATATCTTTTCGCGCTTGTTTTTTATCTTCTTCAGTCAGTAATCTTTTGGAAAGATTTTTTTTGACAGAAAGCTTTTTCTTTACTTCGTCATACGTTTTTGCGTAAACGGAGTAGTAAATCCGTTTTTCTTTTCCTTCATCGTATAAAGAATAACGTCCCTCCCAACGACCATCTTTTCTTTTTCTTATGTTTTCTCCGTGTCGTCCCATAGCACAGTGCTCCTCTCTTTTGTTGATAATTTTTACCGCAAAACATACGGTAACTGTTTTGCTACTTCTATTTTCCCTATAATTTAGGGGTTTTTCCACATCTTTCTAAGGTCGTTGCCGCTGGGAAAACAAACATTCTAAAGTGTTTCTTTTGTTTACATATTTCTATTACAATGTTAAAATAATTCTATGATTATGGATTGTATGTGGGAGGTAGATTGAAAATGGCAAAATATTTTAATACAGAGGGCTCTTGCAATCCGAAAGAACATTATATGGTGAAGTTGGATGACAGGCTTGAAAGGATAAAAAGATTATTGGTTGACAGAAAAAAATATTTTGTCATTAATCTTGGACATCATTATGGAAAGACTACAACACTGAGAGGCTTGGAGGAATATTTGAAAGATGACTATATTGTGTTATCTCTTGACTTTCAACAGCTTGGAACGGAGGACTTTGCAGATGAATCAACGTTTTCGCGTGCGTTTACGGATGTATTGCTCAGAACGTTTCGCATCAATGGATTCAGTGGCACTGAAGAAATGTTGAAACCGTTGTCAGAGCTTATAGAAGAAGGCGATATTGGTTTAAAGGATTTATTTGTAAGGTTAAGCAACGTATGTATGAATAGCGCGCGTCCAATTGTACTGATGATAGACGAGGTTGACAGCGCGAGTAACAATCAGGTGTTTGTTGATTTTTGGGCACAGCTGCGAAGCTATTACTTGTATCGGGAAAGGACGCCTATTTTTCATTCTGTAATACTTGCCGGTGTTTATGATTTCAAAAATCTGAAATTAAAGCTGCGTCCCGAGTCGGAGCAGCAATACAACAGTCCTTGGAACATTGCGGCAAAATTTAAAATTGATATGTGCTTCTCGTCTGATCAGATTAAGGAGATGTTGGAAGAATATGAAGCAGATTATCACGCAGAAATGAATATAGAAACAGTGGCAGAGGAAATCTATAATTATACATCAGGATATCCAGTTCTTGTTTCATCAATCTGCAAATACATTGATGAGGATATTTTAGGTGCGGATGACACAAAGACTCTTGCAAATGCATGGTCAAAAGATGGAATTGAAAGGGCTGTAAAGCAAATATTAATCGATAATATCCCTTTGTTTGAAAGCATGATAAGGCACCTCAATGAATATCCCGAAATGAAGAAAATGTTTCAGGCGATTTTGTTCCAGGGAAGTGAATTTTCGTATAGCCCCGACACAAAGGAAATCAGCCTTGCATGTATGTTTGGATATGCCGTGAATGTGGAAGGAAAGGTGCGGATCGCAAACCGCATTTTTGAAACGCGTTTGTACAATTATTTTCTTTCTGAGGAAGAGTTATCAAGTATAATGGGAAAGATGGCGCAGCGGGACAAGAGTTATTTCATACATGATGGGTGCCTTGACATGGACATGACACTGAAAAAATTTGTTGCGTATTTTACGGAAATATATGGTGACAATGATGCGAAATTCATTGAGGATTATGGACGTAAATTTTTTTTGTTGTATTTGAAACCCATTATCAACGGTGTAGGAAATTACTATATTGAAGCACAGACAAGGGATGCAAGGCGGACGGATGTCATTGTAGATTATCTTGGGGAACTGTTTATTGTTGAATTGAAAATCTGGCACGGCAATGAATATAATGAGCGAGGCGAGAAGCAGCTTACGGATTATTTGGAATATTATCATGAAGATAAGGGGTATATGATTAGCTTTAATTTTAATAAAAATAAGAAGATTGGCGTAAATGAGATCCGGCTTGGGAATAAGACGATTGTGGAGGCGGTTGTGTAAAATTTTGTTTTTCTTTTTTACTATTACAAACATACATTCGAGAAAGCTGACGGGTAATTTTTCAAGTGCTATATTTTTAATAATAGACGTGATTGTGAAAGGCAATAAGAGGTGTACAATATGTTGAAAATATTAGATGAAAAAGTATTAAAGACTGATGAAGAAATTGAGGATTTGTACAAAAATTGTAAATATCTGTGTATTTTGGATAACTTGGATAAGATTGTAGATAATGATGGTTATTTATACTGTATCAGCACATCTGAGGATTCGTTGGATGAATTGATTGATGAAAGAGATCGACTTCAGGAACAGGGGAAAATCTGCTGTATTGGTGGAAGTTATAATAATGGGGGTGCAATAGGTGTACAGTACGAATATACAGGAGAATAGATTCTCGAGAGGGAATGAAAAAGAAGTTGTAAAAAATTCATAAAAGTTTTGTTGCACTGGTCGAAATAAGATAATAAAATATAGATAGGAATGTATGAATTGTAACAGAAAGACAAAACTAACAAAGGAGGTGTTTTTTATGGCAACTTCAAGCATCACGAAAAATTTTGTCATTTCCGGCAAGGAACAGGTAGAGATGTTTATCAATGCGATTGAAGAATCTGCCAAAAACCGTCCTGTTCATATACCTGTAGCTGCAAGGGAGATAAAGGGAGAAACAGAATTAAGGGAAATGATGAAGCTGCGGAAAATGAAAATAAAGGAGAGAAAGAAAATGCCGGAAAATGATAAATTTTTTCGGTCAATATCCGTGAATATTTAGCATTAGGGAATGGCGAAGAAGCCGGAGAGCCAGCACTTCTTGAGTTGCTTTCCGGCTTTTCATGTCCAAAGAATCCGGATGTTGAACGGTTTTTGAAGAAAAGCGCCATAGAATTTACAAAGAAGAATCAATCTGTTACATATCTTGTAGTTTCAGCAGAAGATGTCCGTTTGCTTGGGTACTTTACTCTTGCATTAAAGTCGTTGACAGTAAGGGGCGAAACCGTAAGCAATACTGTGAAAAGAAAGTTATTGCGTATTAGTGAGCTGGATGAGAAATCTGATACCTATACCATGTCTGCGTATTAGGTCGCACAGCTTGGAAAAAATTTCTCAGAAAACGAAGGAAAAGAGATTACTGGAGAAGAACTACTCAAACTGGCATGGGATAAGATTAAGGAGATACAGTATTTAGGCGGTGGCATAGTGACATTTTTAGAGGCGGAAAATGAGGAAAAGTTGTTATCATTTTACCGTGATAATCGTTTTTCGCAGTTTGATACCAGACAGACTGCATCAGATACGGACGAAACGCATGAATTGGTACAGCTTTTAAGGCTGCTCTAACATGGAATGGCGCACTTGGCAAAAGCGCAATTTGTCAAATAGCATATTGGGTGAGGTAAAAACAATTGAGTCTTGTTATACCTCTACATATCGCAGTAAGGTTAGCTGCCAGGAAAAAACACTTGTTAATTCCCTTAAGGTATGATAAAATTGTGACGATATAAAGATATGTAAAGACGAGTGTCTCAATTTAGACATCGAGGGGGAAACCACAACTATGAGGAATATGCAAAAGCAAGAGGTGCTGGGCTTAATCGATAGTCTGCATCAGGCGCATGAAGAGATAAAAGGGGCATTGGCGCAGAATAATCTGTCTTTGGCACAAAACATGCTTGCGGAGTGTCAGGAGTTTGCAATCTCCCTTGGTGAAAGTATTGAAACCCTGGAAGGCGAGGGACATGCCACAGTATCCTGTGTGGAGGAATACTGCGAGGCGCTTTTTCATATTCATGAAGAATTGACCGATGGACAAGTGAGCGAAAACAAAATATATAAAAGATTGAGAAAACAGCTTGTCAAAGTTGAAAACAGTGCGAAAAATGATATTCGTATTCGAAAGGAAGTTGTTTTCTTTCCATATAAAGCGAGTATGTGGGATAGTCTGGAGAGTGTATGGAAAGCGGCAGACGAAGATCCTGATTGTGATGCGTATGTTGTTCCGATACCATATTATGATAAGCGGTCGGATGGAAGCTTAGGGAAGATGCATTATGAAGGAGACGAATATCCGAAATATGTGCCGATTACTTCTTATAAAAAATATGATTTTGAAAAACGGAAACCGGATGTAGTTTATATACATAATCCATATGATAATTTAAATCTTGTAACAAGCGTGCCAACACGTTTTTTTTCGGACAACCTTAAGAAACATACCGACAAGTTGGTATATATACCATATTTTATTTTGGGTGAAATTAAACCGGATGAAGATGAAAAAATAGAGGGAATGAAACATTTCTGTACAACACCGGGTGTATTTAATGCGGATAAGGTTATCGTTCAGTCGGAGGACATGAAGCAGGTTTACATTAAAGTGCTTTTGGATGCTACAGAGAATCACAGTGAAGGGGCCAGGAAATATTGGGATGATAAAATTCTCGGACTTGGCTCACCGAAGATTGATAAGGTATTGAATACCAAAAAGGAAGATCTGGAAGTGCCGCAAGAGTGGTTAAAGATCATTGAAAAGCCGGATGGAAGCTGGAAGAAGATTATTTTTTATAATACGAGTGTAGGAGCCTTGTTGCAGCATGATGAAAAGATGCTTCAGAAGATGGGATCGGTATTTGAAATCTTTAAGGAAAATCAAGATGAGGTTGCGCTTTTGTGGCGTCCGCACCCGTTGATTAAAGCGACAGTGGAGAGTATGCGTCCGCAGCTTTGGATAGAGTATGACAGGCTTGTGACAAAATATCGCGGAGAAGGCTGGGGGATTTATGATGATTCCAGCGATATTGACAGGGCGATTGCATTGAGTGATGCGTACTATGGGGATGGCAGCAGTGTTGTACAGATGTATCAACAGACGGGAAAACCGGTGATGATGCAGAATGTGGATGTGATAGCATAGTTTGATGACTTTATAAGTTTGGCATAGAAAATAGAACCTTGACAATTTCATACTTTACATTAAGGGAATAAATCTGTAAAGATTTAGCATATGGCAAAAAAACGAACGAATATTCGAAAATATCTTGGCGTAAATTATACTGAATGATATAATATTTACATAACATATTGTAATTGTAATCGGAATGGAATGACAGATGTATGGCAGAATGTTTAATTGTGTCTATGAAGAAATGTGTGACCTCTGAGAATTTGTAGTC
>JAAVAF010000005.1 GCA_014804225.1 Lachnospiraceae bacterium | reverse complement strand
TCCGTTTAAATAGACATGTGCACTTTCACCGTACTCACCCTTTGTAACACGATTCTTCCCATTTACCGTATAATGCAGCCGTTCCCCACGCCGGGGAAAAAGTCCTTCTCTCGGGAAATCCGCCTCTACTGCCACATCCATAACTGTAAGTTTATTGTTGTCATAAAGCTTTATCTTTTTTCCGTTAAAGGTTATGTAGATAAAGTTGTTATTCTTCTCATACTGCGTGAGGCAGATCCCAATCGGCGTAATAATCGTCGAATCCTTCAATGCTCCTTCTGGAAACTCGATATTGCTCATAATCTCCTCGCCGCGTATTGCAACACGAGACATATCAAGGCCAAGCTCTTTTGCAATTCTCTCATCAAAACCTTTAATTCTTCCACCGCCACCAACAATAAACACGGCACTCGGCGCAGAACCGCCGTTTAACTCTTGAATAGTACTAGCAGTCAGCTTTGCCATTCGCTCAATTTCAGGCTCGCAGATTGCAAGCACTTCCTCAGCCGTAATAATCTGCTCCATGCCCATGATATCTTCATAGACAATCTCTGTTTGCTCCGATGCGGAAACCTTTATTTTTTCGGCAGATGCAAAGTCAATCAGACAGGTCTTGGCAATTCGTTCCGTAAAAGAATCTCCCGCGTTTGGCAGCATACCAAATGCGATAATGCTTCCATCGTCTGTAATGGAAATATCGGAAGTTCCCGCCCCCACGTCAACCATCGCAATATTCAACAGTCGAAACTTCTCAGGAATTGCCACTCGAATCGCCGCAATCGGCTCAAGTGTCAGACTCTCCACCTTTAAGCCCGCAAGTCCCACCGCGCTGTGCAGTCCGTCAACCACATCATCGGGGAGAAATGTCGCAATCAAATCTGCACCAAGCGTCTTTGCCTTATGGTGCTCAGGCTCACTCATCCAAAGCCCGTTAATATAATATTTTACAACGGAATGCCCTACGCAGTAAAAATGCATATCCGTGTCATTTTTCTTCTGAAATTCCGCAAGTGCATTCTCGACTCCCATGGAAATCAGCGTACTCATATCATCCCGTGTAACATTTCGCTCACGATCCAGATCCAAATCCACATGGACATTCATCGTTTTTAAAACACGTCCCGCGGCAGCAATACATACCTCTTCAAGCTTCAATCCCGTCTTGTCCTGAAGTGCTTCTTTGATATCTGCTACAGTCGCGGCAACTCTGTTGATATCGTGTATCTGACCGTCTAACATCGCACGTGTCTGATGCTCCCTGATTTCTTGTGCCATAACCACAAATTTTTCTCCCTGTCTGTATCCTACTGTTCCTACGACTTTTCTGGTACCAATATCCAGTCCGAAAACAGTTTGTTCTTCCTTAATGTTATTCATGCCCCAAATCTCCCATTATTCTTTGAATCTGTTGATAGGTTTCCTCTAAATCACTGTTGTTTAATATCACACGTTGGCAATGCTGTCGAAACGCATTCTCACTAAGCTGCTTCTTCATAATGTCCGACACCTTCTGTTCACTATACTGCCGACTCTGGTATAACCGTTCTCGTCTTACAGCTTCATCGGAATGAATATACCAAAGCTCGTCCACAATTTCATCATAATGCTCCTCTATTAACAGCGCCGCCTCGATGAAAAAATAGTCCACTTCCTTCTTTGCGCGCTCACAAGCAATCTGTTCTATAATATAGCGTTTTACAGCTGGATGTACAATTGCATTTACGCCTTCTAAAAGTGCTTTATCCCCAAAAATCAGCGATGCCATTTTTTTCTTATCAATCGTCCCGTCACTGGACAAAATCTGTTCTCCCAAAAACGCCACAAGCGCCTTGTAACACTCTTGTCCTTTCTCATACAGAAGATGTGCCGCCTCGTCCGCCCTTATAATTCTACAGCGATAATGCTCTGCAATATAAGAGAGCACCTGCGTCTTTCCCGCGCCAACGCCGCCTGTTATTCCTATGATTTTCATTTCACGCCTCTATTTTGCCTCATACCAATCCGTACCCGTGTGCAAATCCGTTTCCAGTTTCACCGCAAGTTTGCACGCATTCTGCATCTCGTTTGTCAAAAGCGTTCGCACTGTTTCCACCTCGTCCTGTCTTGTTTCAATCAAAAGCTCATCATGAATTTGCAGTATCAGCTTTGACTTTAACTTCTTTGCTTTCAGCGCATCATACACGTTAATCATCGCAATCTTGATAATGTCCGCCGCTGTTCCCTGTATCGGGGAATTCATAGCAACACGTTCGCCAAAAGAACGCTGCATAAAGTTTGAAGACTTCAACTCCGGAACGGGGCGCCTTCTTCCAAACATCGTTTCGCAGTACCCCTTCTCCTTTGCATCGGCTACCAGCTTATCCAGAAAGCCTTTAATCCCCGGATATGTTTTGAAATACTCATCAATATAAACTTTCGCTTCCTTGGGCGAAATACTCAAGTCCTGACTAAGTCCAAACGAACTGATACCATAGACAATTCCAAAATTGACAGCCTTTGCATTTCTCCTCTGTAAATCCGTAACTTCTTCAAATGGTGTATGGAACACTTTTGACGCCGTAATGCGGTGAATGTCCTCATCCATCTGATATGCTTCAATCAACTGCGTATCGCCCGACATATGGGCAAGCACACGAAGCTCTATCTGGGAATAATCGGCATCCATAAAAATACAGCCTCCCTGTGGAACAAACACCTTTCGAATACGCCGTCCAAGCTCCATGCGCATCGGAATATTCTGCAAATTCGGCTCTGTCGAGCTAAGTCTGCCCGTCGCCGTGATTGTCTGATTGAAGTTTGTGTGTATTTTATTATCTTGATCAATAAAAGCTGCAAGCCCGTCCGCATATGTGGACTTTAGCTTTGTAAGTCCTCTGTATTCCAGAATATCATTAACGATCGGATACTCCGGTGCAAGCTTTTCAAGCACATCTGCCGCAGTGGAATACCCTGTCTTTGTCTTTTTTCCTCCGGGCAGTTTTAACTTTTCAAATAAAATCTCTCCAAGTTGCTTTGGGGAATTAATATTAAAATCCTCTCCCGCCGCCTCATGAATCGTTTTCTCAAGCGCATCAATTCTTCCTGTAAGCGCCTCCCCGTATGCTTTCAGCTCCTCAGGCTTTACAAGAATTCCTTCTCGTTCCATATCATAGAGCACATAAGTCAACGGCATCTCAAGTTCGCGAAAGAGTTTATCCATTCCATTCTGCGCAAGTGCCGCCGCAAGGATTTCTCCCGCATGACCAAGCACATATGTCTCTCTTGCGAGATGGGAAATGCACTTTGTTCTATCCGCTGCATACGCATTTGTCAAATCTGATTTTCCAAACACTTCTGACCAGCTTTTTATCGCGCTGTTCAAATATTCCCCTGCAATATCCGCAATTTCATAATTGTTCTTTAACGGATTAATCAGATATGCCGCAATTTTACAGTCAAAAATGTTTTTTGTAAACGCGTGAGAAGAAAGCGCACTATCATAAAAACACCGATAATCGTTTTTCACATCAAAACAATAAACCTTCATCGTTTTAGCAGTAATCCATTGGTCAAACGCCGCCTTCATATCTGCTTTGGTAAGTTCTCCGGTATTTTCCGCAAAATAAACCATCTCTCCATCTGACTTGTCATAAATAAGACACCCAAACCGTTCCTCGCTGCGCTCAATCTGCAAAAACATCTGACCACTTGCGCTTTCACCCAAATCGCCCTCGTTCTGTCCTTTTATATTGATAAAGCGAACCGCTGCACTGCCGCTTTTTATGGTCTTTTCGATTATTTCTTCAAACTCTTGTTTGTTTTTTATCTCTGATATCTGAATTTCTTTTTCAGGACTTGCACCCTTTTTAGCGCCGTCCTTGTTCTCAAAGCGCGAAAGCATATTTTTAAAGGACAACTTTTTAAACAATTCATATGCTTCGGGCGTAAACAAATCTTCAAGTTTTGCTCTGTCATAGGAAAAATCAATATCTGCATTGGTATCAATCGTAGCAAGCTTTTTACTCAAATCGGCAAGCGCTCTGTTATTGGAAAGACTTTCCCTGATGCTTTTTTTAGATATCTCCTCAATATGTTCATAAATATTATCGATCGAGCCGTATGTGACCATAAGCTCTGTGGCTGTCTTTTCGCCGACTTTTGGCACACCGGGGATATTGTCTGCGGTATCTCCCATAAGCGCTTTTAACTCTATAAACTGTATGGGCGTCACCTGATAAGCCTGTTTCACATCGTCTGCATAGTAATCCTCAATCTCCGTTTTTCCGCCCTTTGTCTTGGGAATACGGATTTTGATATGCTCCGTCGCAATCTGCAGCAAATCCCGATCGCCCGATACCAACGAAACCTCCATGCCCTCCTTTTCAGAACGCTTTGCGATTGTTCCGAGGATATCATCTGCCTCATAGCCCGGTTTTTCCACAATTTCTATGCCCATCGCGGCAAGCGTTTCCTTCATCACCGGCACTTGTTCGTGTAATTCCTCGGGCATCGGCTTTCTCGTGCCCTTGTAATCCTGATACATCTCATGCCGAAACGTTGGCGCTTTCACATCAAACGCAACTGCCAGATAATCCGGATTTTCCTCGTCCAAGATCTTGAACAAAATATTTAAAAAACCATATACTGCATTTGTATGAAGCCCCGCCGAATTGGTAAGCATCGGTACTCCGTAAAAAGCTCTGTTTAGGATACTGTGACCATCTATTAAAACAATTTTACTCATCCTGTACCTCCTAAAAGGATTATACATATCAGCATTGATGCTAGCAAAAAAAGACCGGCTTTCAACTGTTTCCTGTGCTTAACATGAAGCATCGCACGGTTCAGCATTTCTTCCAGTTCCTTTTGCACATCAATCTCATCCGCATTTTCAAGTCTGTTGACACCTTCGGATAAAAGATATTCGATTGTGAGCTCCTCCATACATTCACTGCAGGAATGTACATGCTCGACAAATTCTTCTTCCTGCGCTGTACCCTCCAACTCATCCTTCAAAAACAAATGAATACATCGCTGTGTTTCCTTGCAATCCATTGATACCCTCTTATATAATAAACTTTCATATGTGTTTCCATAATGCGTTTACCCTATTATAATACACTAAGTTTTTATATTTTGAAAGGATATATTAAAATAATTTTGGAAAAAATAAATAAATTTGTGAAAAATGACATTCGCATAATGTCCCATACAAGAAAACAGCAACATACGTCTACTGTATATTGCTGTTTTATAATTTACATCATGCTTTCTCCGTCATTCAACTTTTGTATCAGCTGCTGCATTTCGTCCTTGCTCTTTACGTCCTTGCTCTGTGCAATCAGCTGCTCTTTTTCATATTCCGTGAGTTTATCGTAGTTCTCCACCACCTTATCGTCCTTTGTAAGTCCCATCGATAAACCAAGCGGCAGACTTGCCTGCTGCATTCCGTCTGTAAAATCCATAATCAATACCTCATTTTTGCTTCTTTACTCAAGTTACTGTTTTATTTTTTGCATTTATGAGGTATTTATTCAGTTTTTCAATTTCCGTTTTTCGCCTTTTTCCTTGCTTGCTTAACCCGATACATTTCCTGATCCGCCATTCTCATGTAATCTTCAAAGGATTTATCAGATGCAGGTTCTGTGATTGTCACGCCAATACTGACACGTATGTCATTTTTTTCAAGTTCTTCCAAAACAGCATTTTTAAATGTCCCGGCATCGGCATCCTCATTAAGCGGGAAAAAGGCAATAAACTCATCACCGCCGTATCGATAAACATAACCTTCTTCGGTACATTTATCAACAAGAACATTCGCTATTGTTTTCAAAATCATATCGCCTTTTTCATGTCCGTATGTATCATTAATCTGCTTAAAATTATCGGCGTCAATAAAATTAATTGCACATTTTCTGCCATTTCTGCAATGTTTGCCATACTCGGGTTCTATCATTTCCGCGTAGGCGATGCGGTTGTATAGTCCGGT
Source organism: Lachnospiraceae bacterium (assembly GCA_014804225.1). GTDB lineage: Bacteria > Bacillota > Clostridia > Lachnospirales > Lachnospiraceae > COE1. Next base: position 9,079 of record JAAVAF010000005.1, on the reverse strand, counting down.
AAGCTGATCCCTGTTATAAATCTCGCGCATTTTTTGATTCGCGCTCTCAAGCTGCCGCTTTTTATACAGATTTTCAAAGGTCTTGGTAATCGTATTGTGGATATCATAAAAATATGGGTTATCATACAAAAACCTGCCATTTTTCAGGATGCTAAAGCCCACGCATTTATCCCTGAAATGAATCGGAGAAAACATATAGGCGTTGCCTCCTCCTCGCTTTTCAAAAGAAGCGAACAGTTCAGACAGATCTTTGAAACCCAATTTCTGTTTTCCCTCTGCCCCATGCACCATAACAAGATTATCCCAATCGTAGCCGTCTGTGGGAAATACGCTTTGATCCGCTCCTTCATATAATCTTTTGTCAAGCACAATTACAAAGCCGCTGCAATCCAAACTCAGGAAATAATTTGTTATTTCTCTGGAAACCGCAGCATAATCCTCACATGTTGTAATATCACTCTCTAGCTTTGTGAGCAATTCCTCCCTTTCAAGTCGGTCCACCTCATAAATCACTTGATTTCTAGCGTATTTTCTGTAATCAAGCAGTCCGCTGTTCGGACAACCGCAGCTCTCCGAGAACACACATTTTGACGGCATAAAATGATTCACAGGGACATCTTTGCCTGCCCAGACATCGGCCAAAATCTCCATCGTCTTGTTTCCGATATTCTCGCGCATATGACTCACCGTTGTAATCTGCGGTTCGAAGTAAATTGCCTTGTCAAGATTGTCAAACCCTGTTATCTTAAAATCTTCCGGTATCCGATATCCATCCGCCTGCGCCCTGTAACAAAATCCTGCCGCAATATTATCATTCGCACAGACAAACACATCGGGAAATTCCACTGGTTTCCCCTCGAATCCCGCGATATACTGCTCAAAATATTTTATTCCCGTAGAAAAATCATAGTCGCCATACCATACCGGATTCTCTTCCCTCGAAAGTCCCATCCGGTCAAGACTCTCCTGGTAAGACAGTACGCGAAGCTCATTTTCATAATTGTCTTTCGGACCACCCGCAAAGATAAATGTTCTGCAGCCATGTTTTTCGTACAAATGTTCCATCATATCCGCAATCGGCTTTTTGTTGTCAATACCTGCATAATAAAATCCCTCTATATGATTACCGATACTGACAACCGGCTTATTGCTCTTTCGTATCATATCGACGAGAGCATTGAAAACATCCTTATCGGAGATATTTGTACAGTCCATAATAATACCGTCATACTCCGAGAGATCTGGCAGTTTATAGATATTGTACTCTCCGTGATTATGCATTTCATCGTGGCTCCAGTTTCCATGACAGTTATACTGACACAGGCAGATTTTTTCTTCACTCTTTGAAATAAACTTCATCATTCCATCCACCCATGCATACGTTATCAATCGTTTCCAGCCATCCGAAAATAATGCGACTCTTTTCATATTCATGCCTCCTGTTTATATTATACTCCCATTTTGTATACAAACACAAGATAAATATGAGAATCCTTATTCTATACAAACCGAAAACACATCACTAACGATAAATTCTCCGTTTTCATCATATATGACTAATCTGTATCGTCCCGGAAAAAGCGTCGGATATTGGTTGACAATCTCCTCCGGAGTTTCAAAATGCTGTATTTCTGAAGGTTTTATCGCGCTGTTTATCAAGTTATAATCAAACGGGGAATTTAACTCAATCCAAACACCTTTATACCACAGTTCGATATGTGGCAGATGATTTTCGTAACCCCAACTGCTTTCGGTGTTATTTTCTATTGTGTAGGCAAAAATACTGTCTTCTTCTTTTCTTAGACTGATTTCTTCTTTAGACGACTTTTGACGCAGCGGTTTCACTGTATCATATGTGCCACTTAGCGTAAACGCAGTTAGATATGCATCTAAATTCACATCCGAAACTCTGATTTCATCCTCCGTCCAAACTGTATAGTACGTGTCCAACACACTGATACAGCCTGCGACATAAGCTGCATCATTTTCATAAAAGGTTAAGTAATAGCTGTTATGAACGGTATCAATAATCGGATTACTGCTATATCGTTTTGGAATGTTGACAGTTACTTTGCCATCATTAAAGTTATACGAGGCATAATCATAGTATACGAAATCACTTCCTTCGAAAAAAACATTATGTTCTCTGTGTGTTTCCTCAAAAGCATTTTGAGCTGCAAGGTTACTGAAGGTAATTACTCCATTCGGTCCGGTATAAAAAGATATATTTCCATCAATGTTAAAGGTCAATTCCCTATATGTCGGATAATCCTTCCATGTAATTGATTCAATCGTTAAATTTTGTTCTGCAACTCCATATTGTAATATATTTTCATTCTGTATTACATGCGATTTGCACCATAGATACCCGATTAATACTCCAAGTAATATAAAAACGAATGCTCCCGACACTAAAATAATAACTGGGATTTCCAACAATTGTTTCTTTCTTTTCATTTTTCACCTCTATCTGCACACGTCCTTCATTTCATTATAGTTTCTTTTCCGGCAAACGTGTCAATACTTTTCCGAGATTTTCTTGGTTTAAATTGAAAATATTATCAAAATATGTCATACTATATACATATAAGAAGCATTTTATCAGGCAGAAAGAAAGGGTGATGCATATGAAACGTTTTGTAGTAACGATTGCAAGAACATGCGGAAGCGGCGGCACACCGATCGCCAAGCTTTTATGTGAGGAGTACGGCATCAGCCTGTATGACAAAAGGCTGCTTGCGCTTGCGGCGGAAAAAAGCGGAATTCATGAGGCACTGTTTCTACAGGCAGACGAAAGTGCTGACAAAAGTCTGCTCTATAAAATATCGAAAAAAATATATGCCGGAGAACTGATCTCTCCCCACAGCGATGACTATACGCGTGAGGATAATCTTTTTAACTGTCAGGCAAAAACGCTGCGGGAACTTGCCGAAAATGAGTCCCTTGTATGTGTCGGACGCGCTGGTGATTATGTCTTAAAGGATTATCCGAATATCCTGCGCATCTTTTTACATGCCCCATTTGATGTGTGTGTAAAAAACGAAATGAAACGGCTCAATATCTCCGAAAAAGAGGCACAAAAACATATCACACAAACCAATAAAAACCGCCGCGAATACTACCGTTTCCATACAGGACGCGACTGGGAAAACCCCGAGCACTATGATTTGTGCATCGACACTTCTACTTTTAGCGCATATGCACAATGTGCGGAAGTGATCAAGGCATGTATCAACAAACGTTTTGCGAAATAAATAATTTTTCTATAACAAACCAGCTGTGGAACACCTCCACCGCTTTCGTTATTTCATCCTTTTATCTGTTGTCGCAATTTTTTCATCACATGCAGATACGCTGGGATCAGAAAAGCATCTGCAAACACCCATGCAAGCGGACTTGCCAAAATCACAAAGAGATATCCAAAGTGCGGCACCAAAACGAATCCCGCAATTGCCCTTGCAAACATCTCCGCAACGCCCGCAAGAATCGCGAAAGTCGAAAAACCTAACCCCTGAATCATAAAACGAACAATATTCACAAGAGCAAGCAAAATATACGCTGCTGAATTTGCTATCACAAAATAATAAATATAAGTAATAATTTCGTTCGTAGGATTGTCAAGGAATAACAGAGCCAGTTTTCTGCCAAATATAAGCATAAACAAAAATGCGGCGATTGCATAAATGATGCCAAGCTTAATACAGTCCTTTAACCCTTTATCAACCCTGTCCAGTTTTCCTGCGCCGACGTTTTGCCCTCCAAAGGTTGCCATCGTAGACCCCATCGCGTCAAACGGACAGCATACGAGCATACTGATCCTGCTTCCCGCCGTCACTGCAGCTACCGTCACCTCTCCCATCGCGTTTACCGCCGTCTGCAGGATGACGCTTCCGATTGCCGTTATCGAATACTGCAGTCCCATAGGAATCCCCATCCCACATAGTTTCACTGCATGATAACCGCTAAATTTCCAATCATGTTTTCTAAAGTTCAGAGATTGATATTTTTTTATCATATACAACAAACTTATCACACCGGATATTGCCTGTGCAATAACTGTGGCATATCCTGCGCCGCTGACCCCAAGTGGCGACACGAGCAACAAGTCTAGGATTACATTTAATACCGACGAAAACACCAAAAATATGACCGGCGTCACACTATCACCAAGCGAACGCAGTATTCCCGATACCATGTTATATAAAAACGCGGCAGGTATTCCCATAAAAATAATAAATATGTATGCATATGCCTGCTCAAAAATATCATTCGGTGTTTTCATGACAGCTAAGATTTGTCTCGTAAATATTCCTACCACTGCCGTCATAATCATTGCAAACACAACAGCCACAATCGCGCCGTTTGTGATATACTTTTTCAGATTGGAAAAATCCTTTGCGCCAAACGTCTGCGCCACAGGGATTGCAAAACCGTTGCAAACACCGATACAAAATCCTAATATCATAAAGTTAATGGAACCCGTCGAACCGACTGCCGCAAGCGCGTCCACTCCAAGCTTTTTACCAACGATGATTGAGTCCACCATATTGTACATCTGCTGAAAAATCAAGCCAAATAAAAGCGGCAGGCCAAACTCTAAAATCAGCTTCATCGGTTTGCCGTCTGTCATGTCCTTTGTGCCGTTTAAGCTCTTGAATATCTTTGTCCATGAAAATCTGCTTTTTCCCTCATTCATAATGTTACTCCTCTGAAACAAACCGTTTTTCGTCAAATCACTATCTTATCACTTATTTAAAAAAAGTCCATAGATAAAAGCAAAATAATTTCTACAATATTTTTCAATTTATACTTGCCTAGTCCGATAAAATGTGTTATTATATTCCATGTCGTTACGACACACGCCGGTGTGGCGGAATGGCAGACGCAGCAGACTCAAAATCTGCCGGGGGCAACCTCGTGCCGGTTCAAGTCCGGCCACCGGCATAAAATAAGACTTCTCAAAATCGAGAAGTCTTATTTTTTAACCATTTTCCAAACCATTTTTGAACCGCATAATCATTTCATTCGTAAGGCTGATGCCGTCATATTCCATTGGAATCTCCTCCGGTGAAAGCCACTCTCCCACGGAAAGCTCCTCCTCATCAATCTGAATATGTCCGTTCCCATCTAAATCACAGTAAAATCCAAAAAGCAATGTATCTGTAAAAGACCACGGCTGACTTTTGTAGTACCGTACATTTTTTACACGAATGCCCGTTTCCTCATAAACCTCGCGCCTCACAGTCCCTTCAATCGTTTCCCCAATTTCCGCAAAGCCCGCAATCAAGGCATATTTTTTGTATTCACGCCCTGCATACTTTGTCAGCAAAAGTTTATTGTTTTCACGGTCAATCACTCCGACAATCACTGCTGGTGAAATTTTTGGATAATGCATGGCACCGCAGCTTGGACACCGCATCATACGCTCCTTTTTGTCGTGTACAAGCACAGTTCCGCATGTGCCGCAATATTTCACTGATGCATACCAGTTTGCAAGCTGACATGCCGTCACTCCTGCAAACGCCATGTAATCAGGTTCCATACTGCGAAACATATTCTGCTGACCATAATGATACTTTTTTAACAAATCATCAGAAAGCTTATCCGCCTCTCCAAGAAAGAATTTATGCATTTTTCCATTTATGTCAATTTGAAACAAGTATATGTAAACCATTTCTGAAATAATTTCTTCAAAATACGGAAATTCAATCATTTCACTTTCTATTTTCATCAGCACACTACGTCCTTTTGCAAAGATTATATAATCTCCAGCAGACGGACTTTGTTCCTTATATTCATTGTGGTAAATCCCGTTTTTTAAATCCTGTATCACGTCTTTTTCACCTCGTAAAAGACGCACCGACTTTTCCTGTCAATGCGTCCCCAAAATCCATATTAATGATGAAACAGTCGAATGCCTGTAAAGCACATCGCCATATTGTACTTATTACAAGTTTCAATTACATTGTCATCGCGAATAGAACCGCCCGGTTGCGCAATATACTTAACACCGCTTCTATGCGCTCGCTCCACATTGTCTCCAAACGGGAAGAACGCGTCCGAACCAAGTGACACATCTGTCATTTTGTCAAGCCATGCACGCTTCTCCTCTCTTGTAAGCACTTCCGGCTTTTGGGTAAAGAAATTCTCCCACGTTCCGTCGGCAAGCACATCCATATAGTCATCGCTCATATAGACATCAATTGTGTTATCCCTGTCGGCACGTCCGATTTTCTCTTTAAACGGAAGACTTAATACCTTCGGATGCTGACGCAAAAACCAGTTGTCCGCTTTGTTTCCTGCAAGTCTTGTACAATGGATACGTGACTGCTGTCCCGCACCAATACCGATTGCCTGTCCCCCCTTTACATAGCAGACCGAATTTGATTGTGTATATTTTAACGTAATCATCGCAATCGCAAGGTCAATCTTTGCCTGTTCGGGAATCTCCTTATTCTCTGTCACAACATTTGCAAACAACGCATCATCAATTACAAGCTCGTTTCTACCCTGTTCAAACGTAATTCCATACACATCCTTCGTTTCCACAGGATTTGGCACATAGTCCGAATTGATTTTGATCACTGCATAATTGCCCTTCTTCTTTGCCTTTAAAATCTCAAGCGCTTCCGGCTCATATCCGGGCGCAATAATTCCGTCCGATACCTCACGCTTGATTAGCTTTGCCGTATCGACATCACACACATCTGACAGCGAAATGAAATCACCAAACGAAGACATTCTGTCTGCACCTCTCGCCCTTGCATACGCACTCGCAAGCGGAGATAAATCGCCCATATCGTCCACCCAATAAATCTTTCGCTCGACTTCATTCAAGGGAAGTCCGACTGCCGCGCCTGCCGGTGACACATGTTTAAAAGAAGTCGCTGCTGGAAGCCCTGTCGCCTTCTTTAACTCTTTCACAAGCTGCCAACCATTAAATGCATCAAGGAAATTGATATATCCTGGCTTTCCGTTCAGTACTTCAATCGGAAGTTCGCCGTCTTTCATATAGATTTTGGAAGGTTTCTGATTGGGATTACAGCCGTATTTTAATTCTAATTCTTTCATTGTGCTTTACTCCTTTTATGATAATTAAGCATTTTTATTGTAAATTTTTGATTCATATGTTCCTGTTTCGATGTCAATAAAGCGGATAAAAAGTGATACCTTATTGTCAGCATTCAAGCTGTTCCACACCATATCGCCAAACGCATTCATGTCATCCGGAATGTCCACAAGCTTTGGCTCTCCCTCAAAGCTTGGAAGCGGGTTTCCGTCTCCCATATAGGTATGAATGAAATGTCCCTCGCCCGCTGCGGGATCGTTATATGCAAAGGTATAACGGTTGCAGGCATCGGGGTTGCCGTTGTTGCTTTTTAAAATAGACATCTTATAGTTATATTTTCCATTCTTAATACTGAGAATACCGGAAATCCTCGATGTATAGTTTGGCGCATCCGGCTCAAATTCTCTCGTTCGAAGTGCCTGCTCAAAGGTCTTTTTCTGCTCGCCCATCAATTCATAAATCGTGTCCGTTTGATCACCGTTTGTCACGATCGTCTTATCGTCAAGTACGCGCACCGGTGCATAGATAATCAGGCTCGGATCGCTTAACTTCGACGGATCAAATGCCTGTGTACGGATCCCTTCTCCGTCCTCCACAAACACGCGGTTTCTGCTATTCTCACTTCTGCCCATGATAAAGTATGCGATTGCCGCTTTCTTACCGTCTTTTGTCTTACCAATCACAATTCCTCTGCCGGGATAAGCATTTCCCTTTAGCTCCTGCTCTAACGATAACATCTTCATTTTTATAACCTTGCTCCTTTCTCAGTCTGTAAAAAATTCACTTTGCATACAAACATCCTATGTATTTTAATAAAAGGATGCACCAAACGCAAAAAACCGTCCGGACGCACGAATAACATGCTGCCCAGGCGGTCGGCTTTCCATATCATACACTCCCTGTAGGTACTCCTACGCAGCATTGGTTCAACGAATGCTGTTTCCGCCAGTTGTGTATCTGATTCAATCATATATGATAGAACTGAATTTGGCAAGAGAAAAAATAGAATTTTTGCTATTCCACAAACTCCTTGTTTTTCTGCCAAATTTATTGTAATATAGTATGGATTACAATTACAAATGAGCATAAATGGAGGATTATCATGATTTTATCATGCAGTAATATAGACAAAACCTTTACGGATAATCACGTAATTAAAAATGCATCATTTCATATAGAAGATTACGAAAAAGCAGCTATCGTAGGCATCAACGGCGCAGGCAAATCGACTATGCTGAAAATCATTGTAGGTGAATTGTCTGCAGACGCCGGACTTGTGACATTCGCAAAAGATAAAAGCTTCGGATACTTAGCGCAGCATCAGGCAGTGGATAGTGAAAATACGCTGTTTGATGAGCTTTTGACTGTAAAACAGGAAGTTCTGGAGTTAGAAGCGTCTATCCGTCAATGTGAACTGGATATGAAAAATGCAGGCAACGAAACACTTGAACTATTATTAAAAAAATATACCGACATGACACATCGCTTTGAGGACATTAATGGATATGCCTACAAAAGCGAAATCACAGGCATTTTAAAAGGTCTTGGTTTTGCAGAAAATGAATTCGATAAAAAGGTCGCTACACTCTCAGGCGGTCAGAAAACACGTATCGCACTTGGAAAACTGCTGTTACAAAAACCTGACCTAATCATGCTCGACGAGCCAACAAACCACCTTGATTTAAACTCGATTGCGTGGCTTGAAACGTATCTTTTAAACTACAAAGGCGCTGTCATCATTGTTTCACATGACCGCTATTTTTTGGACAAAATTGCGACAAAAATCATTGAAATTGATAACGGCGTAGTTTCGTCTTTCAAGGGCAATTACTCGGATTACGCTGTGCAAAAAGAACACTTGCGCACAGAGCAGATGAATGCCTACTTAAACCAACAGCGCGAAATCAAGCATCAGGAAGCAGTCATTGACAAGCTAAAGCAATTTAACCGCGAAAAATCAATACGGCGTGCAGAAAGCCGTGAAAAAATGCTTGATAAAATTGAACGCCT
>JAAVAF010000004.1 GCA_014804225.1 Lachnospiraceae bacterium | reverse complement strand
CGCGTCGGAATAATGCAACTGCTCCGCCGCATCCTGCAAGGAAATATCCTCCATATAATGTGTCGCAAGGTACTCCCGTATATGTTCCGCCAAAACTTGATTCTTGATCACTTCAAGCTTCTCATCTTTTTCCTCTGTTTCCGTCCTGTCCAAAGGCGTCTTTGTCAGTGCCGAATCCTGTTTGCCAAGATACACGGCCTCTTCCAAAACGGCGATCAAATCCTCTTTCGTGCTGGGTTTTAACAAATAATCCAGCGCGTGCACCTTGATTGCCCGTTTCGCATAATCAAACTCGTCGTACGCCGTCAGAAAAATAATGCTGCACGTCTGACTGCCCTTGCGAATCTCCTCTGCTGCCTCCAATCCGTCAATCCCCGGCATGGAAATATCCAGCAAGGCAATATGACAGTCCTTCTCCTGAAAGACTGCAATCGCTTCCCGTCCGTTCTCCGCCTGAAAAATTTCCAGTTCGTCACCAAAGTAATTCTGTATTGTCTTACTGATTACCATTCTTTCGATCGGTTCATCATCGGCAATCAAAATACGGCATTTTTCATTCTCCAAAAAGTTATCCCCTCTCATCATCCATCCAAATCCGAATAATTGTACCGATTCCTGATTTACTGTGAATCTGCATTGCTCCNCCTTCNTACATCATATNNATTCTTCTNTAAATATTGGAAAGTCCGATGCTTGTGCGGTTCATCCGCCCCGCCNTGTCCTCTTGCAGTTCCNNNCGCAGACGCTTCAGTGTTTCCAAATCCATTCCGATACCGTTATCCGCCACGATAATACAAATTTTTNCNNGTTTCTCCCGAATGCGNATCAAAATGCGACCGCCCTCTTCTTTCGGAGTAAGACCATGTATGATCGCATTTTCCACAAGCGGCTGAAACGTAAANGACGGNATCATCACAATCTCCGCGTCNGTCCGACAGTCNANCTCGTAAGTAATCCTGCTGCCAAACCGCATTTCCTGNAAAAACATATAGTCCTTAACAACCTTTAACTCNCGCGCNAACGTTACNTTTTTCTCCGGTGTTTTCAGATTGTAGCGAAACAGAAAGCTAAGCGACTGTATCATCGCCTCCGTTGTGTGCGCCTCCTCCAAATTCGCCATACCGCCAATCACATTTAAGGTATTAAACAAAAAATGCGGATTAATCTGACTTTTTAACAAATCCAGCTCCATCGCATCCAATCGTGCCGCTATTTCCAGCTTTTCCAGTTCCTCCGCATGGTATAAGTCCAGCGCCTTACGCCGCTCCTCCAATACCTTGATATATTCTCCCGTAGCGTATTTCATTTTATTAAAAGCGACCACCAGTTCGCCCAGTTCATCCTCACTCTGCGCACCGATATCCTCNAAAAAATAATCNTTTTCCGCAATCCGNCGCGANGCCTCCGCCAAATCCATCACAGGCGAAACAATCGAGCTGTTCATAAGCTCCGAAATTTTTCGGATACAAACNAAAAACAGCAGCTCAAACAAAATCAACNCAATCGGNATCGCAACNATCGTTCTGACTTTTCCNGCGTAAANGCTGACNCCGTCCTCCAGCGTATCNCGCATCANCTCCTTTGCGTAACTTTGCAGATAACTCTGCATGTCATAGACTTCATACAGNTCCGCAATATACTCCGCCGTCTTTTCTTCCTTGNNCAGGACATGATTTCTTTTCTCACAGTANACCTGATACATGTTCAANATNGACCATGTCTTGGCNAAACGTTNTTCTCCGATTTTCGCATAATCATACGGAAGCTGCGCGACAACCTTNTCCGTATGTGCGATGACACGCTCCAGCTCCGCATAGGCAGTTTCCGATCCTGTCTTGACATACGCCTCAAAGAAATCCGTTTCCTCCTCCATGGACTGTACAAAATCAGTTACGGTCGAATTNCTGCTTAAGATAGAAGAAAAATCGAGCAATGAATACTTCATCGTCCAGACAGCCAAAAAAATCGACAANAAAATCANCACAAATACAATATTNGTAAACAATTTTATTTTCTGCTTGATCTTTAACGACTGCCAAANCTTTGTCAGGCGATGCTTCATAGCGATACCACCCTTATCTTAAAATCCCTTTNTCNCTAGCCTTTCTTTTTNGANGTNGGGGCATGTTTTTTNATNTGCGNCTCCACATCACGATAAAACGCCTCTTTATCCTCTCCTAAAACNCGATTCGTAAGCATATAACCATGATTNACATCTGTATATACNATAACGATNCCNGCTTCCTTTCTAATCCCCCGNACNTTATTCCACCGTATGTGCTGCTGCTCACTGCCAAGCGTCACATGGATACCGTCTTCCGCAAAGACAAGTTCTGTCCCTTGCGGAATGACGGACACCTGTGCTTTTGCCTTTAAATAAACGCCGAGCGGCTGTATCACNGGAATCANAAGACAAGCCAAAAACAAAACNGCCTGNANNNCATCNCNNNCCTGATTCCAAAACCGNACAGTCAAAAGGATCATTGCAATGCCGAAAACAATATTGCANACTCCNACAAGNGAGTGNTANGTNCGATACATGGACAATGCCCAAAAATCCGCCGCCCGTACCTTACTTTGATATTGATAACGCATAAACAACAATCCCTTTCTCTCATATACAAGTTCNATAATACACGTTCTATAATTGTTAAAATTTTAACCGAATAAATTCGGAAGGAANANCGNAATTCCCGGGAAGAANGTCAATAACAGCAATACTGCGATCATGCAGANNTAGAACGGCAGNGTNGCTTTAACNACCTTTTCCATTTTTACCTTACCAACCGCAGAACCGATAAACANNACNGAACCNACCGGCGGTGTCAGNAATCCGATACCGCAGTTCAATATGATCATAATACCAAACTGAATCGGANTNATNCCAATTGAAGTTGCAATCGGGAGCANAATCGGNGTTGCAATCAGAATNATNGGCGCCATATCCATAATACATCCCAATATCAGTAAGATNACNTTCAACAGCAACGCNATCAAAATTGGGTTATCCGTCAAACCGACAATCGCGTTTGCCGCAAGNCTCGGCACGTGCANCGTTGTCAGACANTAACCGAAAATGCTCGAAGTCGAAATCAAGATCAATACGATCGACAACGTATCAACACAGTTCTCCAATACCTTCCATACGCCTTTCCAATCCAGTCCCTTATAAATATACACGCTGACGATCAAGCTGTAAATAACCGCGATCGCTGCCGATTCCGTAGCCGTAAACCAGCCGCCAACGACACCGACTACAACGATGATAACTGCTGCCAATGCCCAGAATGAAACGCCAAGCTGCCTTATCAAATTCTTCAGGCTGAATTTATCCCCCTTCGGATAATGCTTCCGTTTTGAAATAATGTAAGAACCGATCATCAGAGAAACTGCGAGCAACGCTCCCGGAATATATCCTGCAAGGAATAAGCTTCCCACAGAAACACCGCCGGCAGACATTGCATAGATAACCATGTTGTGGCTGGGTGGTACCAAAAGTCCCTCGCAGGATGATGTGATCGTAACAGCCGTAGAGAAGTCATCGTCATAACCCTGATCAACCATCATCGGAATCAAAATACTTCCGAGAGATGCCGTATCCGCTGCTGCCGAACCGGAAATACCGCCGAAGAAGTAAGATGCCACGATATTTACCATTGCCATACCGCCAGTCATCCAGCCAACGCAGGCATTTGCCAGCGCAATCAGTTTTTCCGAAATACCTCCGCTGCCCATCAGACAGCCCATCGTGATAAAGAACGGCACCGCCATCAAACTAAACGAATTAATCCCTTTTACCATCTGCTGGCAAATCGTTGTAAACGGTAATCCCTGATACAATAAGCACAGAAGGGATGAAAGCGCAACCGCGTACGCAATCGGAAAACGCAGGAAAATCATTACCGCAAAGCTGACCAATAATATAATAATTGCCATTGTCTGTGTACTCATGCTTTCCCCTCCTTTAACACGATACTTTTTAGATGATTATAAAGTGTTTCCACCTCAAAAATCACCATTGCGACGCCTGCTACAGGCACCGGAAAATACATCCAAAATCTGGATAACCACGGCATACTAACGTACGTTCCCTTTGCTCCAAGACCTGCCGCATATTTCCAGCCTACAACGATCATCACAACTGCCAGAATCAAAACGCAGATATCCGACAGAATATCCAGAAAGCGAATCAGACCTGCCGGCAGATAACGGTCAAGCGCCGTCATGCGGATATGTGCCCCCCGTCGAATCGCGAGTGCAGCTGACAAAACTGCCATATATGCCATACAAGTCAGCACAACTTCCTCACTCCATGCGGGATCCGGAATAAACGAAACATATCTGCCGATAACACTCATTGTTGTGATCAAAATATCAGCGATCAACAACAGTTTGCATACAAACAGCACAATTTTATATGTTATATCAAAAATAGGCTTTATTTTATCTACCTGTTCAAAAAAAGCTGACATGAAATACCTCCCTCCATAATACGAATTTGCTATAAGAGCGCAAAGGATTATCCAATGCGCTCTTTTACAGTATTCGAATGTTTATTTTATAAACTATTTTGCTAAATCAAGGATCTGCTGATATAAATCTTCCTGACCCTTTGTATTCTCTGCAATAACATCCTTTACAGCTTCCTGCCAAGGAGTAACGTCATCTACTTCCACAACGTTTACGCCGTCTGCCTTCAACTGTTCCAAAACTTCATTTTCTGCTTCCTCAGAAATCTGTCTGTTAAACTGTGATGCATACTCACCGGCCTCAACAATAATGTTCTGCTGCTCTTCTGTGAGTGAATCCCATGCATCATCTGTGATGATTACCTGAATTGCGCCCAATGTATGACCATCCAAAATGATGTTCGGTGCAGGCTCATTGAATGCGTTTGACTTGTAGTTTGCAATCGGCTGCTCCGCACCGTCTACAACACCTGTCTGCAATGCGGAATACAACTCATTAAATGATACTACTGTAGGGTTTGCACCTAATGATTCAACCAGACCATTCATAACAGGGTCATTGGAAACACGGAGTTTCATGCCTGCTAAATCTTCCATGCCGGAGATTTCCTTGGCTGTAAAGAAATGACGGAAACCTTCCTCACCGTAGAACAATCCTCTTACACCGCTGCCGTTGTCATGCGGCTCAAGCAAAAATTCCTCTGCCAAATCCGATGTTGCAAATGACCAGAAATGCTCACGGCTTACAAATGTGTACGGAAGGGAAAGCAGCATTGACTTCTCTCCGCCGTAGCTTGTCAGCGCGAATGCAGAGATACGTGACATCTGAATCGTACCGCCGCCACCTAACATAGTATCCAAAACGTCGTTCTCAGAGCCAAGCACACCGCTTGCCTGAATATCAATCTTCATTGTGCCGCCGGAAAGTTCCGCAACCTTGTCAGCAAATGCTGTCGCTGTCTGTCCTACAATGGTATCAAGCGGGTTTACTTCCGCATATACCAATGTTACCTCAGGCTCTGCTGCCGGTGTTGTTGTATCTGCCGGTGCTGCTGTTGTTTCAGCAGGCGTTGCTGCCGCTCCTGTGTCCGCTGCAGGTGTTCCTGTTCCCGAAGATGATGTATCGGGTGACTTCAGACCGCAGGCTGTTACAGATACGATCATGCTCATAGCAAGCACGATTGACAATATCTTCTTTTTCATAGTAAAAATTCCTCCTTTTCTTCGGGGTATTTCAAATACCCTCTTTATTTACATATTCATTATACGTGTTTTTTTGCATAAAAAAAATCCTATATTTTTAATATTTTTGGTAAAATATTGACATGATGTTGATATTTTCTTCTATTTTTCTCCTATTCCTCCAATCGATACATAATCCAAGCCATAACTGTCATTCCCGCCGTTTCCGTGCGCAGGATACGCCTGCCAAGCGTGACCGGTTTCATGTTGAGGGCAATTGCATCGTTAATTTCACGCTCCTCAAAACCACCTTCCGGACCTATAAAAATTGCAATGCGCTGNCCATGCCCTAAANTGTCTATNATTTTCCTCGTCCCCTCCATTCCCGATGANCCGTCCAAAATATTCTCCATTTCGTAGGGTACAAGTTTTACGTCCATGTCNTTTGCGTANTCCAATGCCTGTTGATANGTCATCACATTGTTTATCTGCGGNANAACGGCNCGTTTGCTCTGCTTTGCGGCNGCCTCCGCGATNCCCTGCCACCTTGCGATTNTCGATTTTGCNTTTTTCTCATCAAGTTTCACNACACAGCGTTTCATTGCAACGGGTATGATTTCATGGACGCCAAGCTCNACNNTTTTTTGNATGATAAATTCCATCTTATCNCCTTTTGGCAGTCCTTGNAAAAGATATACCTTTGAAGNCAGCTCNACACCNTCCTCCTTGATAAACCGCAGCTTGCATACTANCTGTGTTTCNGTAATTTCNTCTATTCCACAGCGGTAATCTTTTCCGTCTATTCCGTTGCTTATGCTNATCTCATCACCGATTTTCAGNCGNATTACATTTTTGATATGNTTNACNTCNTCTCCTGTNATTATGACANTTGTGTCATAAATCTGATGNGGTTCGACAAAAAAATGATACATTNTGATTTCCTCTCTCTTTCCTTATATAGCAAAAAGTGCAAAGCTTTGATAATCTTCAACAAAGACCTTGCACTTTTCGATATTATTTCATTTCCAAATCACTTGTTACAATGCCGAAAGACTCAAGTTTTGCTTTTACAACTGTTAATTGATAGTCTACTTCTTTTTGCATGTCCGATGCATTTTTTATACGTTGTAAATCTGTAAATTTGTCAATCAATTTATCAATCATTTCCTTTTCACTTGGCATAACTTCACCCCTTTTTCATTGCGCTTTACAATATTGTATCTACTTTTATTATAGTGGATAGGCCGTACTGTGTAAAGTTTTATTGTATTATTTTGTTTCTACCCTGCAATTTTCTCGTTTAGTTATGTATTTAACGCTATCAAAATAGCTTCCACATCTTCACTGATACATTTTTCTTTGCCTAAATCTACATGATCTAATAAAATTTTTCCGGAGCAAAATAATGATACGGGAATACTTCTACATGATATGGTCCTTGCTCATCACTCAAAGTATCATACATTTCTCTAATCTCGAGCATTTCCTTTAATAAGTCTTCGCGGTCATAATCGAGCATTATAAATTCATGATATCTGTCCATGATATAGTGTGAACGTTTCTCCGCACAAAGCCATAAAGCTTCCATGCCCCATTTTTCCAACTGTTGCACACAATCCTCGTCATGAAATGCCAAAGCCAGTAATTTCTGGTTCAGCAACGCAAGACATGTTGATATCTGTACTCTCCCGTTCCATGCAGGTAATGTATAGCTGTCTCTTGTATAATGAATGACTTCCCAACGAAGAAGATATGCTTCATATAAATTTAATTTCTGATTTCTAATACCATCAACTATATAGGAAGTTAATCTTTGTGCTTTCAACGCAGGATTCTGTGTTTCTTTTATTGTTTGAATCAGATTTAATATATTGTTTTCCATTGTCACCCCATTGATTACCACATTCTTTATAACAATTTGTTTTACATTCTTTTTTGCACTTCTGCAATCAGTAAAGGCTGTATCTCCGGATATGTCCATTGATCCGGCAATTCATCAAATAGCACTACTTTTTCAATTTCACTATGTAATTCGTCCTCAAATTCTTCAATGTCTGCATAATAAAGCATTCCATAGGATTCCTCGCCGGATTCATTCACTCTGGTTTGTCCTATAACCGAATAAACACATATCGGTTGTATGTGAAAAAGGACAGCGCTAGTTTCCTCAATTAGTTCCCTTTTAGCTGTTTGCAATATCGTTTCACCTTTCTCGCGGTGTCCACCAGGAACTTCGTAGGTATCCCTCTCCTTATGTTTGCAAAATACCCACTTACCATTTGCTTTGGAAATAATTACCGCAAATGCTAATAACGTATCGTCTATTGTTTCATAGAAATTTACTTTCATATTGTGCCTCTTTCAATCTATTACCTGTTTCACCAACTGCCACCCTATGCTTCCCTCACGTAATAAACTTAATGCATTTTCAAATTTTACCCATTCAACCGAATCAACTTCTCCGGATAATATAAAGTCGGCCTTTTTTACCACAGCCTTATATCCCAACATTAGCATTTCTTTCTTTTCGTATGGATAACTTTTTATAAATTTGACCTCTTCTACATCCAAGCCAATTTCCTCTTTTATTTCACGAACAACGGCTTCTTCTGCGGATTCGCCGATTTTCATAATACCGGCTACACATACATATTTTGTGGCTGATACATAATGTTGCCTTAGCAATGCAACCTCGTTTTGCTCATTTACAACGGCAGCTATAATACTTATTGTAAACATATCCCATAAAGGCACCTTACATTTTTCGCAAAAGGGGATTAATCCTTCATCGCCTATTTCTTTTTTCACCAATTGATTTCCGCAATGCGGACAATATTGAAAGCGCATTCTATGTTCCTCACTTTTCTACATCATTCTAACCCTTCACTGCTTCGCATATCAAAGAATACATCTTCATATCCAACACCTTACCGTTTTTGACGGCATTGTTTCGAAGAAGTCCTTCTTTACCCCCGTTTTCGCGCCGTCACATTCACCCATTCTCCCTGATAAGTCACATCAATGACCTCAAGCCCTGCCTGCTCCACAGCATCGCGGACGACTTGCTCTTTATCATTGATAATGCCGGAAGTGATATAAACACCGCCGGGCTTTAGCTGGTTTACAATCACAGGTGTCAGCGGAACGAGCACATCCGCTAAAATATTTGCGACAACAATGTCATATTTTTCATANCCNACNTTATCCTGCACAGANTTGTCCGTAATAATATTCCCGATCATCATTTCAAAACNCTCGGGCGCAATATNATTTGCCNTCATATTTTCGCGCACAGCCTCNACNGCGCACGGATCCAAATCGGTTCCCACAGCATGCTTGATACCATACATTAAGGAAATAATCGCAAGGATNCCNCTGCCNGTTCCCACATCAAGCAGNTCTGTTTCNGGTGTNATATNNTTTTTTAACTGTCTNATNCAAAGCTGCGTTGTTTCATGCATTCCNGTACCNAATGCNGTNCCGGGATCAATGTGAAGAATCTTCTTATCCTTGTCCTCAGGTTTTACCTCTTCCCATGACGGAATCACAAGCAGATCATCAATATAAAATTGATGGAAAAACTGTTTCCAGTTATTGATCCAGTCAATATCCTCCGTTTCCGACACCATGATCGTGCCCTCGCCTACATCCATAAAATTCCGCAGACCGTCTAATTCCTGCTTAATATTTGCAATCATTTCATCCGTGTCAACAGGATTCTCTTCGCTATCCTCTACAAAAAAACTAAGATACGCAATCCCGTCGTCCTCCGGTCCGTCGGGAAGGATATCGACAAACATCTGCTCCTTTTCCAATGGTGTCAACGGCACCTTATCCTCAATCTGCGCACCCTCCAATCCGATATCATAGAGCGTGCTGATAATGATATCCTCTGCGTCCGTGATCGTTTTTACCGTAAATTTTTTCCACTTCATCTGTTTATCCCCTTTCACATCCAAACGTCGACACGCTGCCGCAAGTCGTTTTATTAAACCAAACGTCGACACGCTGCCGCGAGTCGTCTTATTGGACGAAAAAACTTCCGCATGAAATAATATCTTAATCAATATCATACCATACGGAAGTTTGAATTACTATTTATTAAAAAAACTTTTTCGCTTCTTTTTGTCCTTGTCGTCATTGGTGTCATGGTTATCCATATTCTTAACGGACTCCAGACTGTTTCCCGTTTCCTTATCAAACTGACGAAGCAAATCCTTTGCTTCGCTTGAAAGCTTTTCGGGAACCTGTACCACAAGCGTGACATAATGATCGCCGCGCACTTCTTTATTCCGAAGAGAAGGAACACCCTTTCCGCGCAATCTGACACGCGTGTCAGTTTGTGTGCCTGCCTTTACGTCATAGACAACCTTACCGTCCACTGTATCGATCAGCACTTCTCCGCCGAGCGCCGCTACAGCAAAGGAAACCGGCACTGTCGAGAATATGTTCATATCCTGCCGCTGGAAAATAGGGTGTCTGTCAACCACAACTTCCACAAGCAAATCGCCTCTTGGTCCGCCGTTTACACCCGGCTCACCCTTATCTCTGATACGCACGCTCTGGCCGTTGTCGATACCCGCCGGAATGGACACCTGTATCTTCTTTCTGCCCGAAATGTATCCGCTTCCGCCACAATCCGGACACTTATCTTTAATCGTCTTTCCGGTACCGCCACAATCCGGACAAGTCTGCGAATTCTGAATCGTGCCAAACGGCGTCTGGCGTCTTGTCACTACCTGACCACGCCCGCCGCAGCGATGACATGTTTCCGGAGAAGTTCCGGGTTTTGCCCCACTTCCGTTACAAGTTTTACAGGTATCTTTCAGATTCAAATCAAGCTCTTTTTCTACGCCAAACACAGCCTCCGAAAAGGATATCCGGACGCTGGTCCGAAGATTTGCTCCGCGCATCGGCCCGTTGCTTGCACGACGGCTTCCGCCTCCGAAAAAGTCCCCAAAAATATCGCCGAATATGTCTGAGAAATCCGCTCCGCTAAAATCAAAACCGCCGAAACCGCCGGCTCCTCCACCCTCAAACGCAGCATGACCAAACTGGTCATACTGACGCCTTTTGTCGGGGTCACTCAGCACTGCATATGCCTCCGATGCTTCCTTAAATTTCTTCTCCGCTTCTGCATCTCCCGGATTCATATCAGGATGATATTTCTTGGCAAGCTGTCTGTATGCTTTTTTGATCGAGGCATCGTCGGCGCCGCGCTCGACGCCTAATACCTCATAATAATCTCTTTTCTGCTCCGCCATATTAGACCTCTCTGTAATCTCCGTCTACAACGTCATCTGCCGCACCTGTATCTGCCTGCGCCGCACCGCCCATGTCACCCATGTCGGGACCTGCGCCTGCTGCACCCTGCATATTCTCATACATCTTTGTAAAAAGATTCTGTGCCTTTGACATCAGCGCTTCCTGCTTGCCTTTCAGCTCAGCAACCTGATCCTCTGTCATCTCGACATCCTTTGTGCTCTCAAGGAACGACTTGATATCGTTTAAGTCAGCCTCTAACGATTCTTTCTCGCTTGCGTCAATCTTGTCGCCTACCTCTGTCAATGCCTTCTCTGTCTGGAATACGAACGAGTCTGCATCGTTTCTCGCATCAATTGCTTCCTTACGCTTCTTATCCTGTGCCTCGTACTCAGCAGCTTCCTTTACTGCCTTTTCGATATCCTCGTCAGACATGTTAGAGCCTGCCGTAATTGTGATATGCTGCTCCTTGCCTGTTCCCAAATCCTTAGCAGATACATTTACGATACCATTTGCGTCGATATCGAAGGTAACCTCAATCTGAGGAACGCCGCGTCTTGCTGGAGGAATTCCATCAAGTCTAAACTGTCCGAGGGACTTGTTATCTCTCGCAAACTGTCTTTCACCCTGTACGACATTGATATCTACAGCTGTCTGATTGTCTGCTGCCGTAGAGAAAATCTGGCTCTTCTTTGTCGGAATAGTTGTATTTCTCTCAATCAACTTGGTAGCAACGCCGCCCATTGTTTCGATAGAAAGAGAAAGCGGAGTAACGTCAAGAAGAAGGATTTCGCCTGCACCTGCATCTCCGGCAAGCTTACCGCCTTGGATTGATGCACCGATTGCCACACACTCGTCCGGATTGAGTGATTTGCTCGGCTCCTTGCCCGTAAGCTGTCTTACCTTATCCTGTACTGCCGGAATACGTGTAGAACCACCTACCAATAATACCTGACCAATTTCCGATGCAGTGAGTCCTGCATCTCTTAATGCGTTCTGTACCGGTATTGCCGTTTTCTCTACCAAATCATTTGTCAGTTCATCAAATTTTGCTCTTGTCAGGTTCATGTCAAAATGCTTCGGACCTTCTGCCGTAGCCGTGATGAACGGCAAATTGATATTTGTCGTTGTCGCAGATGAAAGCTCTTTCTTTGCNTTTTCTGCCGCTTCCTTTAATCGCTGCATTGCCATCTTGTCGCNNGAAAGGTCAATGCCCTCCTGCTTCTTGAACTCGTCAATCATCCAGTCNATCAGCTTGTTGTCGAAGTCNTCACCGCCAAGGTGNGTATCNCCGTTTGTNGCAAGAACCTCGATAACGCCGTCACCGATTTCGATGATAGATACGTCGAATGTACCNCCACCAAGNTCATATACTAAAATCTTCTGCTCTTTTTCGTTGTCAAGACCGTAAGCTAAAGCNGCCGCNGTCGGCTCGTTGATAATACGCTTTACATCAAGACCCGCAATCTTTCCGGCATCCTTTGTCGCCTGACGCTGTGCATCGTTGAAATATGCAGGAACCGTGATAACCGCCTCCGAAATCTTCTCGCCTAAGTAGCTCTCTGCATCTGCCTTTAACTTCTGAAGGATCATTGCGGAAATCTGCTGCGGAGAATACTTCTTGTCATCAATCGTTCTGCCTTTGTCTGTACCCATATCTCTCTTGATGGATGCAATTGTCTTTTCCGCATTCGTAACTGCCTGACGTTTTGCAGGCTCACCGACAAGTCTTTCTCCTGTCTTTGTAAATGCGACTACGGAAGGTGTTGTTCTTGCTCCTTCTGTATTTGCGATAACGGTGGGCTTACCACCTTCCATAACTGCCACGCAGCTGTTTGTTGTACCTAAGTCAATACCAATAATCTTTGCCATAATTTTTTCCTCCTATATTTGAAATCCTTATAATTTGTTATCTTTGCTTTATTATCAGTCTGCGGAGAATGCCTCATTTGAGGCATTCTCCCGTGTGAGATTTAGTGCTTCTCCGCGAAACAGCCTTTGCTGTGAGCAAAATTTGCTTTGCAAATTTAGAAGTACTTCTCACACTGTTTATTCTACAACCGCTACCATGCTGTGGCGCACGACGCTGTCGCGGTAAGTATATCCTTTTTGCAGCTCCTGTGCTACAATTCCGGAAGCATATTCCTCACTTGCCACTTGCATTACCGCATTGTGAAGCTCCGGATTAAACTCGCATCCGACTGCCTCAATCGGCTTTACCTCGAGCTTTTCAAGCTCGGTAATCAACTGTTTATATACCATATTCATACCTTCCGCAAAAGGCTGTTTCATTTCCTCCTCGGAAAGTCCCGCAAGACCTCGTTCAAAGTTGTCTACCACAGGTAAAATCTTTTCAATCACGCTCTTTGCACCGGTTTCAAACATTGCTGCCTTCTCTTTCTCGGAACGCTTTCTAAAGTTATCAAACTCTGCCATCTGGCGTTTTACCCTGTCCTCAAGCTCATCGACTTTTTCCTGGAGTTTATTGGACTTTTTTTCTTTCCCCAAAAGGGATTTTTTCTTTCCTTTTTTCTCACCCGATTCCGCATCTTCTACTGCATTGTCTTCGGGTGCGGTATCTTCTTCTAAATTGGTTTCCTCCAAAACGGCTTCTTCGGAATCAGTATTCTCGGCATCGGTATTTTCTAACGCATCTTGTTTTTCTAATTCTTTTTCTTCCACTCTTACTCGTCGTCCTTTCTATATCATATCTTCTATATTAAGTCTGCCCATCATCTTTTTTATAAATTGTATCGAGCTGACTCTTTAACGTTTTCAATGTATGAATTACTTTATCATAATCCATGCGCCTCGGTCCAATAATGCCAATCGTTCCCTTTACACCCTCCTCAAGTTCATATGTTGCCGTAACCACGCTACAGTCTTTCATTGTTTTTATGGGCGTTTCATTTCCTATATATACTTGTATTCCCGTACCTGTTTCATCGGTAAGCGTTTCGTTGACCAGCTCGGTCAGGAGTTGTTTCTCCTCAAATGTGGTAATCAGCTCGCTTGCTCTTTGATTGTCCGCAAGCTCAGGATATTTAAAAATATTGTTCGTGCCGCTTGTGTAAATTTCAATATCTTCATCGCTCTTGATTTCTGCCGCCACGGCATCCATCACTTCCGCCACAATTCCGGCATAGGTTCCAGCCTGCTGTTTTAGCTTTGATATCATTGCAAGATTGATTTCCTCAATCGGCAGTCCGTTTAAATTTGTGTTCAACAAAATATTGAGTTTTAGCAGCGTTTCATCATCCAGAGGATCGTCAACGGTTATCATGCTGTTTCTGATCACGTTTCCCTCGATGACAATCGTGGTAAGCAGCTGACCCTTATCAACTCTTGAGAGCTGTATGAATTTCAGCTTGTTGCCTCTCACCTGCGGCGCTGATATCATGGTGGCGTAATTTGTATTGACGGCAAGCATTTTTGCCATCTGCTTTAGCACCGACTCCATTTTGTCTTCGCGCTCAAGGAGAATTCGCTGCATCTCCTTGACTTCCTGCGTCGCTTGATTGAGCTGCTCCTCTTTTTCAAGCATCATGCGGTCTACATATAGCCGGTATCCCTTGTCTGATGGGATACGTCCCGCGGAAGTGTGCGGCTGGATGATATAACCGAGCTCCTCTAAGTCGGACATCTCATTTCGGATTGTGGCAGAACTTAGGTTTAAATCGGTGTACTTTGAAATGGTTCTGCTGCCCACCGGTTCGCCTGTTTCCAAATAGTTTTGGATAATCGCCTGAAGAATTTTCTGCTT
>JAAVAF010000003.1 GCA_014804225.1 Lachnospiraceae bacterium | reverse complement strand
AAGGCTGCGCTTGCATCAATCGGTTTGATGTTTGCCGTAGCAGTATGGAACGATTACTCAACAGTTACGATTTACATTACAGATCCGAACCAGGTAAACTTCCAGTATAAGTTAAGAACGATGATCATGGACGGTGATACACCTACGACATCTTATAACGTATCACAAAATACGCTGTTTAATGCGGGTATCATTTCCGCGATCCTACCGTTTATGGTTCTGTATCCGTTCTTACAGAAGTATTTCGTTAAGGGCGTAAATATCGGTGCGGTAAAAGAGTAATCACGAAAGCAATGAGCTGTGCCAAAATGTAGAATGGCAAATTGGCTGCTTGCAGACGAATTTGACAGGCTGCATTTTGATAGAGCGAAGCTCGTGTATGAGGAAAACCGAAGGTTTTTCGAATACGCACAGTGGATATAATATTAAAGTAAAAAAGGGAAACTTCGGTTTCCCTTTTTCTTGTTATGAGGTATACTATAAAATAAGGAACTATTTAATAACAAAAGAAAGGTATCATTAACTTATGAAAAAAATTTTTTGGGCGGCTGATTCCACAGTGCAGAACAATACAGTGTTGACGTATCCGCAGACAGGAATTGGTCAGGTATTTGCAATGTATGTAAAAGAGGGTGTATTTGTCCAAAACCATGCAAAAAATGGCAGAAGTACAAAAAGCTTTATCGATGAAGGACGGCTTGATGCGATTGACAGGGAAATTGGGGAAGGGGATTTTTTGTTTATTCAATTTGGGCATAATGATGAAAAAATAGAAGATCCGACGCGTTACACGGAGCCGTTTTCGACTTATATTGACAATCTTGAAGCTTATATTGGTGTCGCAAGAAAGCATGGCGCATATCCTGTGCTGATCACGCCGATTGAGCGCAGACATTTTGATGAAAACAATAAGCTGATGGAAAGCATGCACACGGATTATGTGACTGGAATGAAGCAGGCAGCAGAAAAGAATAATGTGCCGCTTGTAGATTTGTTTACCATGAGCCGTGCGGCGCTGGAGAGAGCGGGAGAAAAAGAAAGCCGCAAATGGCATATGTTTTTTGATGCCGGAATTTATGAGAATTACCCGGACGGAAAACAGGATAACACGCATCTTCGCTATGAAGGCGCGTTCTTGTATGCGGGACTGATTGCAGAGGGACTGCGTGCCCTTGGTGGAATTTATGCAGAACTGATCGTAGATGAGACCGACAAGGAATAAATGGGAATGTGGTAATGAACAAAAAAGGAAAATTACAATACATAGCACTGGCTGCGGCAATTTTTGTGGCACTTGTGCTGATATTTTATAATAATCTGTCATATGAGTATGCGCTTGCAGGTGAAACAGTTGAACTGTTTGCAGAATGTTGTTCTAATGTAGTGGGATATACGGTTAAAGATGCGGCGAACGGAAACGGTACCTATTTTGAAGTGACGGACGATGATCCACAGTTTTATCTTGATTTGTCTAAGAAACAAAATCTTACACAGATTGGCGGCATAGAGCTTGTGATTACAAAGGTGGCTGAGGCAAATCACGAAATGCCGGTTCAGGTATTTTATAGAAAGGCAGGAAAGGACGGCTTTACGGAGCGACATTCAGTCAGCACGGTGCTGATGCCGTGGGCGGATAGGGTTCTGATACCGCTTCCCTTAGGACAGTATGATCAGTTGCGGCTTGACATAGACGGTGCATTTGAGCTGTATGAGATTAATGTGTGTACTGAAAAAATGATTGCAAAACCGTACATTTCATCTGCGACATCGAACAAATGTTTGATATTGTTTCCGGCTGTAATAATTGGATTTCCTTTGATATTTTGGGCACATAAAGTATGTCGGAGCAGTTGGAAAACTATTCTTTTCGGAGCAGTGCCTTCTCCCAAAAGAGAAGTACACTGGGATTATATGCGGATATTGGCAGCGGTGTTTGTTATTTTAGCACATGCATGTTCACCGATGGTAACGCTGATCAATGAAACGGGAGGCGCAGATTGGAAAAAGCTGCTGCTTGTTTGTGGTTTGAGCCTTGGATTGACTTGCAACCTATTGTATGTGATGCTTTCCGGTGCATTGTTGCTCAACGGTTCCAAAACTGCAAACCAAACGGAGAATGTGGCATCTTTTTATCTTAGAAGAGCATCTAAGGTTATCATACCGCTTGTCGCATATTATCTGTTTTTGTTGTCGGTCAATCATGAGATCCGTTTTCTTCCGCCGAAAAATCTCGGTGCTGCATTCAAAAGGATTATGACGGGCGCGCCTGATGTGGCGCCGCATTTTTGGCTGATTTATACCATTGTGTCACTTTATCTTGTGACGCCGTTTTTCCGCGTGATGACGAAGCATCTAAGCGATAAAATGCTTGCCTCGCTGATGGCGGTAATCCTTGTGTTAAATGCGCTCACCTATTATCTTCCCTTGTTTGGTATGACCTTTGGCGCGACGACATTTCTTGCGGGTTGGGAGGGTGTTTTTTTGCTCGGATATATTTTGACAAGACAGAGTATGCTTTCTGATGCAAAAAAACGTACGAAATGGTTTGTGTTGGCGGGAGCTGCGGCATTTATCGTTACCGTGGCAGTGGTCTTTACGGATTCGACGAAAATGAATTATGTATACAACAATACGCCGACAATGGTACTTATGTCTTGTGCGATTTTTGCATTATTTTTGCAATATAAAGAAAAATTTGCCATAAAAACGGATTCACGTCTTAGCGTTATGACAGACTATGTCGTGCGGTTATGTTCAAAATACAGCTATTCGATTATTCTGATTCACTGGTATGTGTTGTTTGTAATCGTAGAGGGAAAATTGCATATCACGGCGCTTCGATTTGGATGCATCGGCGGTATTGTGACGACCGTGATTTTTACGTTTCTCATATGTCTGATGTTTGCAATTGTGTTTGACAATACGGTGGTCATTGTCTGTACGGTACTTTTTGACAAGATAACGGAAAAAATTATGAATAGTATCGAAAAACATCGCGTAAAATAAAATATGAAGACGATGATGAAACTGTTCTTATTTATGATTAGCTTGCCACTAATTGGCAGTATTTTGATAAAACCCACACATACGGTGAATTCCACGACAAAAAACGACACAAGTGTCATAAATTCAAAATTTCGTGTGGCGGTTCATGAAAAAAGAGGCGATTTTTGTTATACCCCCGAAGAAATTGTGGAATTTATGACTGCGGCGCAGATACCGGAAGATATTGTGTTTCGAGAGAGCGAGGATTATGTGGAGATGTCGTCACAGTCAGCCTATGATTCGGAACAGGAGTATTTAAAGGCACTTGCAGTGATGTTACGGACGAATCTGATTCATGTGTGGGAGCGTGAAGGGCGCCCCGAAACACTTGATTTTGAACGCACAGGGCTTTGTATTAAATACTTGCGTTCGGATACGAAGGACGCATATATAAAAAGAAATGAAATTAAGAGAGCCGTAAACGCAACATACGGAGTCGTGATTACAAAGGAAGATCAGGTAATTGCGGCTCCGTTTTTTACGTCCTCCGAAAGCAGTATGCTGACGAAGCAAGCGGGCGACGGAGTAGGATTTTCATTAAATTATGCGTATTATCAGGCAAAAAAAGGTATGGATTTTTACAAAATTTTGCAGTCCTTTTACGACGGAATTTCGGTCGTGATCTATGAATAAACTTCTCCAAACAAGGCAATGCTATCTTCAGGCGAACCGATTAGATTGAGTTGGTGGCTTGCCGGAAATGGAGGTAGAGGATGAACAGACGTAATAACAGGCGCCCTGCTATGCAGAAGGAAAAATTAAGCATTATCGCAGCATCGGTGTTTGTGCTGTCTGCACTTACGCTTGCCGGTATTTATATGTCGGCAAAGGACAACACAAAGACTGAGGATAACAAGATAGATTTTGCCAAGCTTGAGCAGGAACAACAAAATAATGACAATACAGAGGATAACGGTACTGATACACGTTTTGTCTCAGGAAATGCAAAAGCAGATCTGGGAAATGGGCGGACAGGAGTCACAGATACGCGTTTTGAAAAAACACCGGACATAGATATGTATGACTTGAGTGACAATAATGATATGGATGTTGATCCGAATTTTACGGAGGTAAATTCGGGAAATGTGGCAAATGTATTACCTGAAAATACTACGCTGGAAGACAGTGCCTTACAAGGCACGGACAAGGCGGCGGTATTTATGAGTGATGATACAATGGAAGAACCTTTATCATTTGCGGGAACGGATGCACTTACGCTTCCGGTAGTTGGTGAAGTACTTCTTGATTACAGTATGGACAAGGCAATTTATCATGCGACAATGCAGCAGTATAAATACAATCCTGCATTGGTTTTAGCAGCAGCCGAGGGAACCGTGATTACGGCAGCTGCGGACGGAATTGTAAAAAGTATCTATTATGACGCGCAGACGGGAAATACAGTGACTTTTGATGTCGGAGACGGATACGAGCTCACTTACGGACAGCTTGAAGAAATTGCAGTTGCCGAGGGCGATAGAGTGTCAGCGGGCGATTTAGTAGGAAAAGTGGCATCACCAACAATTTATTATTCCGAGGAGGGCTCCAATATCTATTTAAAACTGACAAAAGATGGAGCGCCGGCGGATCCTTTAACGAGGGGACAGGAGGAATAGCACGCAAATGCTTTTATTAAAAAATGCGACAATCCGCAGTATGGTGAAGGCTGGGACATTTGATGGCAGCGTACTGATAAAGGACGGTAAAATTGCAGAGGTGTCAAATGAGATCGAGATCCCAAAGTCTGCGGATTGCGAGATCATAGATGTAAAACATCATTTGCTGATGCCGGGACTGATTGAGGCGCATTGTCATATGGGCATCACAGAGGAAAAGAAAGGACAAGAGGGGGATGACTGTAATGAAACGGTACACCCCATTACGCCTATGCTTCGCTCCATTGATGCGATTAATACAATGGACGCTGCCTTTTCGGATGCGGTGAGAGCAGGTATTACATCAGCAAATATAGGCCCCGGCAGCTCGAATGTTGTCGGCGGTCAATTTGCTGTCATAAAGACTTGTGGTCGACGTATAGATGATTTGATTTTAAAAATGCCCTCAGCAATGAAGATTGCATTTGGGGAAAATCCGAAAGTGAATTATGCAGGAATGAATACTTCGCCCGCAACGCGAATGGCGATTGCGGGAATGCTTCGAAACGAGCTGATAAATGCAAGACAGTATTTGGAGGATTATGATAAAGGAAATACATCGTACAGTCTCCACTATGAGGCATGGCGGCCCGTATTTGACAAAAAAATCCCCCTAAAAGCGCATGCGCACCGTGTTGATGATATTTTTACGGCAATTCGCATTGCCAAAGAATTCGATCTGCGAATGACGCTGGATCATTGTAGTGAAGGACATTTGATTGCCGAGGAGCTTGCAAAAGAAGGGTATCCGGCAATTGTTGGTCCGGATCTCACGACAAGAAACAAAATCGAGGTTCAGAATGTCGCGTTTAAGACAGCGGGAATCCTTGCCAATGCTGGTGTAATGGTTGCGATTACAACAGACCACCCTGTGTCACTGATTCAGTCGCTTCCCCTTTGTGTGGGGCTAAGTGTAAAACAAGGACTCTCTCTTGAGGATGGATATCGCGCGATGACCATCAACGCAGCAAAGATGTGCGGTACTGACGACAGGGTTGGCAGTATCGAAAAGAGGAAAGACGCCGATATTGCGATCTTTGACGGGAATCCGATGGAAACATTTACGAAAACGCTTATGACCATCATAGATGGAAAAATAGTTTACAGAGCAGAGGAATACGTGTAAAATAAAGGGGAAAGAGAACGAAGGATTTGTGGAAAGATAAAAATGGAAAAGAAAATTACAACAAAAAATAGAAAACGATTTATGATGATAGTTGCAAAAGTGTTAATCATAACACTTGCGTTTACAGGGTGTGCCGGCGGCATTTCAAGCAAACAGGAGCAGCCGGATACAACAGATATTCAGCAGCAGGATATGATACAGCAGTCGATATTGGGGCGCGGAGAGGACTTTGGCGCCCTTTTAGTGAGCAACGGAATTGAGCTTCCTGTGAGTACCACCAAGATTTTTATCAATCAGGCGGGCTATATTTCGGATCGTGACAAAAAAGTAATGTTTTTGGGAGAACGGCTTGGAAATCAGTTTCGCGTGATTCGACAATCAGACAAAGAAGTCGTATATACAGGGCGTATTGAAGATGGGGAAATCGATCCGTTGAGCGGCGTTTATCTAAGTGTGGGAGATTTTTCGGAAATTAGCGAGCCGGGGACTTATTACATAGAGACCGATATAGTCGGGCAGTCATATCCGTTTCGTATCACGCAGGATGGGTATGAGAATATGTTTGTCGGTATGTTAAAAAACGTGGGAGATGTTACACTTACGGAGGACATTCAGGGCATTTGCGACACAAGTTTTGGCATGCATATGATCATGTACGCGATGCAGTGTAACGGTTCGCTTTTTGAGGAGGCATACAACTATTTTTCGGAGGAGGAGCGGGACAAGCAGCTTGTGACACAGCTTTTGTATTTTGCAAGCTGGATGATGGAGCAGCAGAGCGCAGACGGCAGTCTGTATGGCGATTATGAGGCTACGGCGGCATTTTGTGGTGTGATGGTGATGAGCCGTGATGTCTTCGGAAAATATGAGGCGAGTGTTTCGGAGGAGCACAAAGCTGCATATGATAAGGCATGGAGATGGCTTGAAGGACAGGAATGTGACACGGATGTCAGAAAAAGTGCTCGCTTTTATGCGGCTTCACAGCTTTTTAAGGCAGAATACAAAGAAGAGTACAAGAAAATTGCCGAAGCGTTTCTGAGAGAACGAGGGAGCGATTATTCGAGGGAGCGATTTGTGTTTTATGGCGTACTTGCGTATGCTACTGCGGAAGAAAATACTGACAGAGATTTGTGTACTTATGTTATGAAGGATTTGGTTGATACAAACGAAAGTTTTTGCGAGAAGGCCAAAAATGACGCTTATTTTGGAACGGGAAAGCGCACCTTATACAATAGTCTTTACGGTATGCAGCTTTTGTGCTTTATAAACTATATTACGCCAAGCAAGGAATACACGGAGATTGTCGAGAATACCATACAATATATGGGTGGATTAAATGAGAACGGCATCTGCTATATTGACGAAAACGGTGCGTGGAGAGCGCTTTCGGAAACAGCGGACAGAAGTCTTGAATGGAACGGAATCCTACTCTTTGGAATGAGCGATATGCTTAAAAATTTGATGGATATAGAGAACAATTAGTAAAAGCAAAAGATATCTTTGAAGGATTTTGAGGAGGTTGTGGCGCGGCTGTGAAAAAACTGGGATTTGGAGCGATGCGGTTACCGCTTGTAAATTTTGCAGATAAGGCATCGATTGATCAAGACGAATTAAATAAAATGGTGGATTTGTTTATGCAGGCGGGCTTTTGTTATTTTGACACAGCTTATTTGTATCATGATGAGCACTCGGAGAGCGCATTGCGAAAGGCACTTGTGGAGCGGTATGATAGAAGCAGTTATGTGTTTGCGGATAAGATGCCAACCGTAATCGTGAAATCTGTCGATGAATATCCGATGTATTTTGACAGACAGCTTGAGCGTACCGGAGTTGGGTATTTTGATTATTATCTCATGCACAATATGGGGAAGGACAGATACCAAAAAACAGAGGAGCTTCGTGGATTTGACTTTGCGATGCGAAAGAAGGAGGAAGGGAAGATTAAATATTTCGGCTTCTCCTTTCATGATGATGCAAAACTGCTTGATGAAATATTGACAACGCATCCGGAAGTTGATTTTGTGCAGCTTCAGATTAACTATTTTGATTGGGAAAACAAGATTATACAATCAAGAAAATGCTATGAGACAGCTGTAAAGCATAAAAAGCCCGTAGTTGTCATGGAACCTGTAAAAGGTGGTACCCTTGCGCAGCTTCCTTTGGAGGCGCAGAAACTTTTCGAGCAGAGTAATCCGGATGCCTCTCCCGCCTCGTATGCACTCCGGTTTGCTGCAGAGCTTGACAACGTGATGATGGTGCTAAGCGGCATGAGTAATGTGACACAAGTGTCAGAAAATATTAAAACGATGCATGATCCACAGCCTTTAACCGAAGAAGAACGGGCGCTTTTGGCAGAAGTGGTGGAGATTATCAGTAAAAAGATGACCATTCCGTGTACATCCTGTGGCTACTGCACGGAGGTATGTCCCAATAATATTGCGATTCCGGGTCTTTTTGGTATTT
This sequence comes from Lachnospiraceae bacterium, assembly GCA_014804225.1. Classification (GTDB taxonomy): domain Bacteria; phylum Bacillota; class Clostridia; order Lachnospirales; family Lachnospiraceae; genus COE1. Next base: position 5,288 of record JAAVAF010000003.1, on the reverse strand, counting down.
ATAATAATTATAAAGTGAACGGTAACTTTTCTAAAATGTATCATGAGCGGACAACCTTTGATAAAGGAAAGGCTACAGATTGTATTAACTGCAAAAAGTGTGTTCGAAATTGCCCGCAGCATATCGAAATCCCGCAATATTTGCAGGAAATTGCGAAATTGGAATAAAAATCCAATTAAAAAGTATTTACTTGTGCGAGCAGATGTTTTATAATGAGAATAGAAAATATGTTCGATGCAAGGAGATTTCACAGATGAGTAAACCGAAATATACTACGATGGATATGTTGATGACGGGGCAGTTGATCAAACGCCTTGTGAGCGAGCGCGGCTATTCTGTTTCCGAGATACAGGAAAAACTCGGGCTTTCCTGTCCGCAGCCCATTTACCGCTGGTATAAGGGGCAGAACTTGCCATCTGTGGACAATCTTTATATCTTAAGCAGTATGCTTGGGCTGCATATGGAGGATTTTTTGATTCAAAGCGATGAAGCGCTATATTTTGTCGAGCAAAGGGAAAACAAATACATTGTAAAACGTCTTCCGGTATATGTCAGCAAAATTCGGGCTATTGCTTGATGATACCGCTTTTATCAATGACATTAATTAACTCGCGAATGGTTTCAACAGGAAGCACAAGCGCAAAGCGCACATACCCTTCGCCCATGCTGCCAAATGCATCGCCGGGGGTACAGATGACGCCAGTTTTTTCCATGAGTTCCATGCAGAATTCCTGTGAAGAATGAAAGTAAGGTGGGATTTTTGCCCACGCAAACATTGTTCCCTCACTTTTTCTGACATCCCAACCGATCGCGCGCAGACCATTGTATAGTGCATCACGTCGTTCCTGATACTTGCGGCACTGTTCTTTGACGCCGTCGAGCGGTCCTGTCAGCGCGGCAATAGCAGCATACTGTGTGGGAATGAACATACCGAAATCATATTGTGAGCGCAGTAGCTTCACTGCGTCTATTACATTCTTGTTTCCAATTAAAAAGGAAACTCTTGCGCCCGTAAGATTAAAGGATTTGGAGAGTGAGAAAAGCTCCACGCCAAGCTCCTTTGCTTCGGGAAATTCCAAAAACGAACCGCCGTACACACCATCATAGATAATGTCCGAGTAGGCATTGTCATGAACGATGATAATATTATATTTTTTTGCAAACACAATCAATTCCTCATAAAATTTGCGCGGTGCAACAGCGCACACGGGATTGTAAGGATAAGACACCATAATGTATTTGGCACGTATTGCAATATCCTCGGGAATCTCGTCAAAATTGGGAAGGAAATCATTTTCCTCTTTCAAATCATAAAAATACTGTTCGGCATATCCAAAATACGCACCAACCTCAAAAACGGGATATCCGGGATTTGGCAGAAGCACGACATCGCCCTCGTTGCAGAGCGCCATGCCGATATGGGCAATACCCTCCTGCGAGCCGTTTACCGAGGTGATTTCATCTGCAGAAAGCGTCACGCCGAATCGTTTTTGATAATATTGTACAACGGCATCAATCATCTGTGGTAAATCCTTCAGTGCATAATGGAAGTTGTCGGGATTTTTGGCAGCATCGATTAAGGCTTCTTGAATATGTGGAAACACAGGAAAATCAGGTGTTCCGACAGAGAGGTTGTAAACTTTTTTTCCTTCTTTGATCAATGCATCTTTTTTAGCGTCTAAAGCCGCGAAAATTCCTGTTTGAAAATGTGCAAGACGTTTTGACGGTTCTACATTCATATGGTACTTCCCTTTCTTTATTATAATAATAACTACGAAACACCCATTTTTGTGGTATGGGTGTTTCAATGTAATCAGTTATAAAACTAGCTATATTTTCGTATTTTAAGATAAATTCCACGTTCATCGGCAATCCGCTGACATTCCGCAATCTCGTCCTTTGGAAGCACATCCACAATGGAAAGCTGCGTATGTGCAAATGCCGCTTGTGCAAGTGATGCAAAATCAAGCATTGCAGGAAATGCATCCTCAAACTGCGGTCTTGTCACGGCGTCATACTTTTCGGCGGTCGGTGCATTCAGACTAATGGAAACGCTGTCAATCACTGCGGAAAGTTCCGGTACAATATTTCGTTTGTGATAAAGATTTCCAAGTCCGTTCGTGTTCAAACGAATACTCAGACCATAAACTTCTTTTGCGTACTTGGCGCTTTCGAGTAAAATGTCAAGCGCACAGGTTGGTTCGCCGTAACCGCAGAATACAAGTTCATTATATCCTGTAAAGTCAAAATTGTCCATAGCTTCCTTGATTTCTTCCAATGTCGGGTCTTTTTGATGCCAGAGCGTTTCGGCATCTCCTATGCTGTCTTTTAAGGAGCGGATACAGAACGTGCAGTTACAGTCACACTTGTTTGTAATATTAGCATACACTTGATTTTTGTAGGTATATAAAATATCTGCCATTTTTCATCAAGCCTTTCTTATTTCAATCACGATTATCATTGGTTGCTCAGTCTGCTCTTGAGATGTACTTTATCAAGCGCAAGTCCAAAGATAATGAAGAAGATTGCACTTCCGACAGATTGGATCAGGTTGCCTGACAAGGAGGCAATCAGTGCGCTGCCGAATGAGCCAAAAATAATGTATTCTGCAATAAAGTAGCCGATGCCTGTGATGAGATACGCAATCACGGTTGCGATTATATTTCGCGGCGTAATAATTTTTGCCGATTTATTAGTAAAGGGTATGGTAATCAGCATCTTAATAATAATCGTCGCGGGTGCCCACATTGGAGCCGTCATCAAGTCCGCAAGTCCGCCACCAATTGCTGCCGCTGCAAGTGCATAGGGCGTCGGAAGAAGCACCGCCGCGAGATAAATGATCGAGTCGCCAAAGTGAATATAGCCGCCGTTTACACCGATAGGAATATGACAGATATAGGCGGTCATCATTGTAATCATTGCCGCCATAAGCCCTGTGAGGGTGAGGTAGCGCATTTTTGCTGACTGGCTTGTTTTTTCGTTTACAGTTGTTTTTGTTTGAGTTGACATAATATTCCCTCCTTAAAATTTAATATCAGAATGCTAAAGAAGCGTTCCAAGGTATTTTTCAAAATGAATTCCATGGTTGCGATCAATGTTTTCCGCCACGGCATCTTCAATTGCAGGTTGTAAAAAGGCGGACGCTTTTTTTTCGGCTTCCTCCACGCTAAGACCGTTTACTAAAGCAGCACATATTACAGATGCGAAAAGATCGCCCGTGCCGGAAAAGCTTTGTGGGATATAAGGTGTCTCGTGATAAAAACAGTTGTTTGCCGTGACCGCCATATTTCCCATAAAGGAGCAGTCATTGAAATGGTGGATAATTCCTGTTACAAGCACGCACGCATTCTTTGGCATGGTGCGCAAAAGCGCTCTTGCAATACCCGCGATCCGTTCTAAGTAGTCCTCATCCTTGGCGTGGGCGGTAAGCGCAGCATAGTCGCTGCCTGTCAAAAGGCAAAGCTCTGTGAGGTTGGGCGTTGTAATGCTTGCGCGTGTGCACAGTTGTTTCATACCGTCCAAAAGCTCATTGCTGAACGCTTTGAAGTGTCTGCCGTCGTCGCCCATGACCGGGTCTGCAAGGTAGATGGTGTCATCTGTCTGAAACGTATCTAAGACGTATAATACTTTTTTGATTTGTTCCCATCCCGCGAGATAACCGGAGTGGATTCCGTCGAAGTGCGCATTCATTTTTTTCCACTCGTCCGTAAAGAAATCCATTCTGTTCGTATAATCGTCGCAGTAATAGCTTGGAAAACCTGTCTGCGCGGATAAAACGGCTGTCGGCAGCGGCACCGCATGGATTCCCATGACAGACACCACAGAAATCGCCGCAGTGAGCGAGCACTTTCCAAAGCCGGATAAATCGTTTATGAGTGCTATTTTTTTCATTTTCAGCCTCCATGCTACGACTGTTCTTTAGAAGCAGCTAATAATCGTAACTAGGTATAAATATATAATATGAATGTCATTAAAAAAATACACAATTTTTATATTTTTTAAAGGGACAGTTTAAAAAGAGTTGAGAAATATGACATATGGTTTTATAATGATTGAAAAGGATTGCGCAAAAATGGGATTTTGAACATTAGAGATACCATTTGGTGGAAAAGTGATACAAAGAAAGGGACAAGGATATAATGAATATTGATATCTATGTTGATAAGTTATACAAATATGAGCGGAAAGCGGAACCTTGTTTCATCGGAATTCCCGTGAAAAAGGGTGCGCTTTTGAATTTGGATCAGGTAGCTGTGCTTCAAGACGGCAAAGCGCTTCCGCTTCAGAAAAAGGTAACGGCAAGGCATGACGACGGAAGTGTCAGATTTTTGTTTTTGCGGTTTCTTGCGGATTTGCCGGCAAATAAAGGTGTGGTGTTACAGTGTAATACCGATGCGCGGACGGAGAAGGAATCGGAGGCTTTTGAAATAGCGGTTCAACAGGATGAAAATATTATAAAAGTTGACACAGGTGTCATTTCTTTTGCTGTAGAAAATGATAGTGATAGTATTTTTCAATATATAGAGGCGGAAGGCAGACGCTACGAAAAGGAGCAGCTTGTCGGTCCCGTGCTTTGCGGCGGCGAGGGAAAGCAATATTGCATGAAAATCGGTCAGTGGAAAATCGTGGAAAGCGGTGCGGTCTGCACGATTTTAAAAGCAAAGGGTACGAATATATGCGATAAAAATGACACGGAACAGATTGATTTTGAGGTAAAGCTGACGGCATACGCGAAAAAGCCGTGGATCGAGATTTCGTACCGCATTATCAATACGACATTAGAGCAATTTCCAATCACTTCACTTGTATTTGATGTGAAATTACAGAGTAATAACGGGAATAATCAAAAAATGACACAAGTGTCGGAAATTAGAACGTGCGCGGCGTCATCAAACTACCGAACAGATTTCGTCATTGGTGAGAATGGCGAGGCAGTTTCCAAATGTGTGGACGCTGAAAGCCTTGTGTACGAATCAAACGAGCACTTTGCAGAGGTCTTTTACGGTACGTTTTTTGCGGACAGTACAGACAAAGGCGGCGGTGTATGTGCAACCATTTTTCAAGCACAGCAAAATTATCCGAAGGCAGTGCGTGCCGACAGCGAGGGTGTGTCTGTGATGCTTGTACCCGAGGTCACGCCGAAATTCGGCGAGGGTAAAGTTGTGATGGAATCGGGTATGTCGCGGGAGCAGAAGTTTTTACTGCATTTTCACAATGCCGAGGAAACATTGGAGGAGCTTGACAATAGGAGTTTAATCTATCAGATGCCGGACAGACCGTATGTGCTG
>JAAVAF010000002.1 GCA_014804225.1 Lachnospiraceae bacterium | reverse complement strand
CCGTTGTCTGATGCAGAATGACTTACTCTCAAAGAAGAAATGCAGTACTGGAAGTTGTAGTCTGCTACCATCTGCTCAAAAATTGACTTGTAGCCTGCAAGCTCAAGGTCACCGCTTGTAACATCTGTGTTGCCCGGCTTATAGCCCAATACCAACTCAGCGTCCTCTTCGTTTCCGATACATACGTCAACATACTGCATAAGGTTCTTCATAACCTTCTGAGCCTTCTCAGATGACCATAATTTCTTTCTGAAGTTTAAGTCTACAGAAACTGTAACGCCATGCTTCTTAGCTGCCTTTAATGCTTCCTCTGTAAGAACTGCTGCCGAATCAGATACAGCCGGTGTGATACCTGTAAAATGGAACCAGTCAACGCCCTCAAAAATCTTATCAAAATCAAAATCTGCTGCCGTAGCTGTTGAGATAGAAGAATGTGCTCTGTCATATACAACCTTGGAAGGACGCATAGAAGAACCTGATTCTAAGTAGTAAATGCCAAGTCTTTCGCCGCACTTTGCAATGTTCTTTGTGTCAACGCCGTACTTTCTCAAAGATGCGATTGCACACTCGCCTAACTCATTGTCAGGTACAGCTGTAACAAAGCTTGCATCATGTCCATAGTTTGCAAGTGATACAGCAACATTTGCCTCACCGCCGCCATAGTTGATATCAAACTCGTCTGCCTGAATGAACTTCTCGTTGTTAGGTGTTGAAAGTCTTAACATAATCTCGCCCATTGTAACTACTTTTTTTGCCATGATAATAATCCTCCGTTTTATCTCTTTTATTTTTATAAAATTTTATATTTGACACACTGCATTTTTCATAAAAGATTACAGTGTTACGCCCTGTTTAAAGATTGCCATGTCATGGAAGCCTGCCTGCTCGCTCTTTACTTCTTTTCCGGAAGCGACAGCCACAACTTCATCAAATAATCTCTTTCCTGCCACGTCCAGATCCTCGCCCTCTGCGACTACGCCTGCATTAAAGTCAATCCAATTGTCTTTCTTGCCCGCAAGTCTTGAGTTGCTGGAAATCTTCATGGTAGGTACAGGACATGCAAACGGCGTACCGCGTCCCGTGGTAAACAGTACAATATGCGCTCCGCTTGCCGCAAGAGCCGTAGATGCCACCAAATCATTTCCGGGTGCACTGAGCAGATTAAGTCCCGGTGTGCTCACCATCTCACCGTAAGCCAAAACGCCCTTTACGATTGCGCTTCCCGACTTCTGTGTACAGCCAAGCGACTTGTCCTCAAGCGTCGAGATACCGCCCTTCTTATTTCCCGGTGAAGGGTTCTCGTAAATTGTCTGATTGTGACTCTTAAAGTAATTCTTGAAATCGTTGATCAAATCTACTGTCTTGTTGAACAGTTCTTCATTCGCGCAACGGTTCATCAGTATAGTCTCAGCACCAAACATCTCAGGCACTTCTGTCAGAATGGTTGTACCCTTTTTGCTGATCAAAATATCCGAGAAGCGTCCAACCGTCGGATTTGCCGTAATTCCCGAAAATCCATCGCTTCCGCCACACTTCATTCCGACGATAAGCTTTGACACGCTAATTGGCTCACGCTTAAACTGCGACGCGTACTCCGCAAGTCCCTTTACAATCTCAACACCTTCTGCGATTTCATCATCGCTCTCCTGTGATACAAGGAACTTCACTCTGTCCGTGTCAATCTCACCCATATATCCCTTTAACACATCAATATTGCTGTTCTCACAGCCAAGTCCCAACACAAGCACACCGCCTGCGTTCGGGTGATTGATAAGGTTTGCAAGAATCTGTCTTGTATGCTCCTGATCGTCGCCCATCTGCGAGCATCCATAAGGATGCGGGAATGCGCAAACTGCTTCAATGTTTTCTCTTACAAGATCCTTAGACAATTCCGCAATTTTGCTTGCCACATTATTGACACAACCAACCGTGGGAATAATCCAAATTTCATTTCTGACGCCAACCTTGCCGTTTTTGCGGTTATATCCCATAAAGGTAACATCCTCTGTAGATTTCTCCTCCGCAAAGTTCGGCTCGTACGTATATTCAAGCAAATCTCCCAAGCCTGTCTTTAAATTGTGCGTGTGTATCCACTCGCCCTTCTTTACTGCGGCTGTCGTGTTTCCAATACGGAAACCGTACTTAATCACGGGAGTTGCCTCCGGCATATCGACAAGCGCAAACTTGTGTCCCGCCGGAATCTCCATTGTTGTGGTGACATCGGTTCCTGCCACATTGACAGTGGTGTTCTCTGGAATTACATCCAGAGCCACAGCCACATTATCGTTTTCATTGATTTTTATAAAATTTGCCATATTCTGCTCCCTAAAAATTCTTTTCGATTGCCTTTCTCATGCCAAGCGTTCTGATATCCTCAAGATAAGCTGTCACTGCATCTGCAAGACCTGCCACCTTTGTCAAATCCTGACCGTGGAAGTCTGTGTTGCCAAGATAAGCGTTTACAAACTCTGCGGACGGTTTTGCGCTGTTTGCCGCAAAGAACTCGAGTACTGCCTTATCATCCATAATATTGTATTCCTGTCCGTCTCTGTGTCCGATCAGAGCTTTCTCACGGATTTCGCTGCCTGTGTAGAATGCCATGAGCGCTGCGATAGAGAATGTAAGGTGCTTTGGCAGCTCACCCTTTCTCTCAACATATACCAGTAATGACGGCATACATCTTGCTCTCCACTTCGATACGGAATTGAGTGAGATGGAAAGTAACGCATGCTTGATGTACGGATTCTTAAATCTGCCGTCTACTGCCTCTGCAAAATCAAGTAAATCCTGCTTCGGAAGATCCAGTGTCGGGATAACTTCATCATAAATTGTCTTATGCATAAAGTTACCAATCAGCTCGTCCTCCATTGATTCTCTTACATAGTCATTTCCCGCAAGATAAGAAGCGAGAACAAATGATGTATGTGCACCGTTTAAGATACGAACCTTTCTCTGCTTGTACGGCTTCTGATTGTCTGTAAAGATAACAGGGCATCCTGCGTCGGGAAGCGGAAATTCCTTGCTGATATCCTTTGCACTCTCGATAACCCAAAGTCCAAACGGCTCAGCAGTAACCACGATATTATCGCGATATCCAAAATCTTTCCAAAGCTCTTCCGCGTCATCTCTCGGATAACCCGTAACGATACGGTCTACCAATGTTGATGTAAATACGCACGCATCGTCAAGCCATTTTACAAATCCATCCTCTAAATTCCAGAGCTTCGCAAAATCAACAACGCACTTTTTCAGCATAATGCCGTTGTCGTCAATCAACTCTACAGGAAGCATTACAAGTCCCTTGTCTGCTGCTCCATTAAAATGTTTATATCTTGTGTAAAGGAACTTACAGAGTTTTCCGGGATATGTATTAGGCGGGTCTAACTCAAACTTGTCCTTCTCATCAAATACAATTCCTGCCTCTGTTGTATTAGAAACAATATATCTAAGGGAATCCAACTTCGCATATTCGCTGTACTTTTCGTATTCTTCATAAGCATCTACGACATCGGCAACGCTCGTGATCACTCTCTTTTCCACATTCGGTTCGCCGTCAACAATGCCTCTTAAGCATACAGTGTACTGGCAGTCCTGATCGTGGAACATATTGAGGATTCCGGGGCCGTCAATCGGTTTTACCAAAACGATATCACCGTCGAATTTGCCGGCTTCATTTGCCTTGTCGATAAAATAGTCAACAAATGCACGTAGGAAATTTCCTTCGCCGAACTGAAGAACTTTAATTGGTCTTGCTTTTTTTCCGGTCTTTGCTGCGTTTAATAATTCCATATTGTTATCTCCTATCCTTAAAATCTTTCGTAGTTACTGTTCACTTCGTTCCAGTAACAGGTAAAAACCATCAAACGTCGACACGCTTCGCGAGTCGCCTTATTGAATGCATAATCACCTTCGGTGATGGATTTTAACTTGGCTGCGATACGTTTTCTTACGGAATTAACATCAAATGCTAATTCCTGTTTGAATAGTAACTATCTGTTTTCTTACAGGAAAAAACTGTAAGCACTTACAATTTGAATTTTATATCTTTTCCACAAGAAAGTCAACCATATTGCGCCACTTTTTGTGAAAGCTTTTACATAATCCCTTTCATAAAGCCGTTTACATATGTTCTAACCGTTGTCTTATTTTTTCGATTGCTTTCCATCTTCTGACCCGCTCCTGCTGATCGGCTGCCATCACCTCCACCATAAACAGACTGATTTCCCAAAATACATGCTTTGTATCGCTGTCAATACGGGAATATTCCTGCATCATAGTCGGCATAAACTTAGGCAGTTCAGTTCCGATTTCTTTAAGGTCCGTGAGTGTACGCGCCTCGGTTATCTCCGCAAGGCTAAAAAGCGCGTCAAGAAACGCACCGACACGTTCTCTGTCAAGTGCGTATATCCAATAGTTGATTCTGTCATACAGCCCTTTTCGCTTCGGTACCTGCTCCTTGGTGCGCTCAAAACGATCGCCCACCACATTCCACGAAAAGCATACATGCTGTTGTAAACCAATCTCACTGCTCTCAATCAATTCGTAATCCGTTCCGTTTTCCATCAAAAGACCGACAAAAGACTCGCTTGGCACAATCTTTAAAATCTTATCTTTAATTCCGTCATAATCTAGCTTTTCCATAAAGTCCGGTCGAAATCCCGGACCGTCCATATTGTAGATTCGTCCAATGCGCGGCTTGATGCTGTCTTTGCACGTCATCGCGGAATAAACCGCAAGATTACCACCCTTGGAGTGTCCGCCGAGATACAGTCTTAAATTTCGTTTTCGCGCAAGCAATTCCACGACTTTATTGACATATTCCGTACTCCTTATCTGCGCCTCCACAGGTGTACGATACGCCATATTAAAGTCCTCGTGCCAACCGATCAGCGCATCATCCGTCCCGCGAAACGAAAGAAATACATCACCGTTTCCGAGCAGAAACGTGACGGCACAAAACTGCATGTCCTTCTCCTCGTCAATCTCCTCTACTAAAAAATTAAGCGCCATGTTTCGATATCTTCTTGAAAATGCCGTTTTGTAAAATAGCTCTCTGTTCCGTTCCGGTTCCCATTTGACGGAAATAAAATTATTCCAATCCATTTTCTGTGCTGCATCGCTTAACTTTATCGCAGGTCTCGAATCCTCGATTGTCGGCACGATTCCGGTATAGATATAATAGGAAAAGTGCGAAAGCAGTAATCCGTCGATTTCACAAAAAGGTTTTTCCGCAAAGGTAAAACCACCATATTCATAGACATATGAAACGATATCTCCCATCTTAATATTCCTCGCTCCTTCCTAATACAATATTCCATCATAATATGCAAGCAAAAGCTCCACAACCTTATTGTACTGCTGCATACCCTCTTCAACACCATTCATGACAAGCACGGTTTCCGTAAACGCATTCGACGCCTTTTTCACGGTTTCCGTTTTTACAACCGCCTTTTCTTCGACTGACTCCCATTCCTCCTTTGTCAAAAATATGTTGTCTTTAGCCACCAAATCACTGACAGGTATATGCGACTGATATAATTCCTTATCTTTATGAATCGAATTATAAAAATCATTGTTTACATAATTCAAAACACTGAGATATCCGCAATACTGCAAAAACACGTCGTCCGACTGAACGCAGGCAAGATATCCAATCATATTCGCATCATCTTCGTTGATGAATCCTTTCGTGTGCGCAAGCTCATGACACACAGTAGACGGCACATTTGTAATATACATTACCGAATTGATATTCGCCTCAAGGGAAAACGGAAAATAATATCCCATAATATATTGCTGGCTGAAAAACTTCGAACAAGTAAGGTATTTGGGGGTAACATAAAAACCGGAAAGTTGTTCGTACTCGCCACCTAGTTTTTTCATCGCATCAACCGCTGCATCGAAAAGATCCCCGTCATAACACGCCCTGCCGCTGTCATCGCGCGCAATCTCCTGTGCAAGCGTATTGCAGCGCTCTACAATAAAATCGCGAAGCAGCGCGATCTCCTCCTGGGAATAGCCATCTGTACGCGTCTTTACAACCGCCTCGTCCGAAAAATCCACAAGCAGTGCATCTTCGTGTCGATTTGTTGTACCACGCTTCATATACTTTTCAGAAAAATCCGACGTATGATATAGAATCGAGCAGTTCAGCGTCATAATATAGCATACCACAAGCGCAATCCACGCATACGCAATTCCAAAACGCTTTAAAATGCCCTTATATTTATTTTTTCTAATCAAATTAACAATCAAAAGTGCTACTCCAAACAGTGTGACAAGCACTGCAAGCACGAGCATGATTTCCCCCACCGAAAACGGTACTAGACTTGTAAGACGTGCATATGTATTCAACCAGAGCGGAAATATGTAAGTCACATACCAGTCACTAAACGCCGTACTTTTCCGCGATACGGCATTTAGCAAGAGAACGCCTGCCACTCCTCCCGCAAAGAACGCTTTCTTTCCTTTCAATCGGCTCATCTTTTCACACTAACCTTTCATTTTGTCGAACGTGTTTCTTGTAAATCACAGCGTCATTACCACACAATAATGACCTGTCTGTGCCCTTTCGGGCAGGTACCCTATCTGTTATTATTATATAATATTTTTCTTTTCAAAATATAGATAAATTGTGAACATTCGCCAATGGTAATATATTACAACAGGTATTCCCGAAATCTCCCTGCATCCCGAACCGTCATATTTGCCTCCAGATAAACGCCCTGCTCCTGATACGCTGTCGCATAAACGACCGCATTGTCATTCAGATAGGAAACGATATCACCACGCTTGTACGGTATCAGCAGCTTGCAGTCCTGATATCCACCCGAAAGCTTTCCGAAAATCAACGTGAGCAGCGCATCGATTCCATTCTGCGATTTCGCGGACATATAAATCTTATCCTCTCCCTGAACGGCAGCAAGCTCCCCCATTCCACAAAGGTCTGCCTTGTTAAATACATAAATCATCGGGATGTTTCCTGCTCCAAGTTCACGCAGTGTATCTTCTGTCACGCTCATATGTTCTCTATAATTTTCATCAGAATAGTCGATAATCTGAAGCAGAACATCCGCCTCCTTCACCTCCTCAAGCGTTGACCGAAATGCCTTTACAAGACTATGCGGAAGATTTGAAATAAATCCAACAGTATCGGAAAGTAAAAACGCATTCCGCTCCGGAGGCGCGATCCGTCTCACTGTAGTGTCTAATGTGGCAAACAGCATATCTTTTTCCAATACCTGTTTTTCCTCTTTGATCCCATATGCGGATAACAACATATTCATAACTGTCGATTTTCCAGCATTCGTATAACCGACAAGCGTTACTCTCGGAAGGCCCGACTCTGCCCGCTTCTTGCGCTGCGTCCTGCGCTCGCCGGATATCTCCTCAAGCTCGCGTTTCATGCTTGTGAGCCGCTGTTCCAACCGTCTTCTGTCAAGTTCCAGTTTCTTTTCTCCGACGCCTCTGCTGCTCATGGAACCCGATGTTCCACCTTGTCTGGAAAGCGCGGCGTGGAGTCCCACAAGTCTTGGCAGCATATACTGAAGGCGCGCCACTTCCACTTGAAGCTTTGCCTCTCTTGTCTGCGCTCTTGTCGAAAAAATCTCCAAAATCAGCGTCGTTCTGTCAATGACAGGACAATCGAGCTCCTCTTGCAAATTTCTAAGCTGTATCGGCGAAAGTCCGTTGTCAAACACTACGATCTCTGCCTCCAACGCAGCAGCCGCGGCACGCACCTCCTCCACCTTTCCGGCACCGATATAAGTCGCAGTATTTGCGTGCTCCATATTCTGCTCAATACTTCCCACAGGCTGCATATCACAAGCTTTCACAAGACTGTTCATTTCATCCATCGCAAGCGCAAACGCCATGCTGCTTTTTCTGTCTGTATTAATATGAACTCCCACAATAAGCGCTCTCTCCATTTTCTCCTCCATACTGTTTCTAAATCTGCCATTTAGATACTATAGTTACAGTTTACCACATTTTCATTGTTTATTGAAAAGAAAAACGATTTTAAAGTAAAATATCGTCAAACACAAAGAAAGTATCGATCCAACAGAAATACTGGGGAGAATACTGTCGGAAAGATACTTTCTTCTTAAGGATCACTATATTGAAAAAGAGTTTCATGATCTGTTCGTGATGGAGTTGTCACGAACATGTATACAATATATCAAATTGTCTGACAATTGTCAATATTTTTGCTAAATTTATTTAAATTTTAAAACTATTTTTTTATTCTTTTTCTTATTGACATTCCTTTTAAGAATGTGTATACTAATACATGTCGTTAATGCGACGCTAAACGTATCGGGGTGTGGCTCAGTTTGGCTAGAGCGCCATCTTAGGGAGGTGGAGGCCGCAAGTTCGAATCTTGTCACTCCGATTATACAAAATAATGTGAAACACCGCAGAACAAAAGGGTTCTGCGGTGTTTTTGTATTTAAGGGTAAATATAAAATCATGCAAAAATTATCGGAATATGTCCCTCTATCGTTATAATCTCAAAACATTGATGATTAAAATCCATGCTAATCCATAATAGGTTACAACTGCAACAAGGTCATTGATTGTTGTAATCAAGGGACCTGATGCAACAGCAGGGTCTACTTTCAATTTTTTAAACATTAGCGGAATCAATGTTCCCGAAAGACTTGAAAGCAACATTGCTAACAGCAGAGCAATCCCCGTACATGCTGATATAGAAAATGCTGTAGTTATGGATTGCGCTTTTAATGTAAAAAGATAAAGACCAATAAACAAAAATGATAACATTCCAAGGATCATTCCGTTAATCAAACCTACTCTTGCTTCTTTTGCAACCAGAAAGAGCATTTGTTTGCTACTGATTTTTTCATCCATTAAAACACGAATAGTAACAGCAAGCGACTGTGTTCCTACATTTCCAGCCATATCAAGGATAAGGGATTGGAAGGCAATAATGAGTGGCAGCTGTGTGACAACTCCTTCAAACACTCCTACGACACTGGATACAACCAGTCCTAAGCCAAGCAATACGATAAGCCAGGGGAGCCTTTTCCCAATGCTTTTTTTCAATGGCTCCATCAAATCTTCCTCTGCTGAAAGTCCAGCCAGTTTTGCATAGTCTTCCCCTAATTCCTCATCAACAAGTTCCATGATATCCTGAGAAGTTACAACGCCGATGAGTTTATTATCGGAATCCAAAACAGGTATGGAATCTTCCGAATAGTCTTTAATTCGTCCAAGACAGTCATCAATCCATTCATTAGCATAAACATATGGATACGAAGTCATGGTAATCGCATCAAGATGTGTTCCCTCACGTGCAAGAATCAGGTCTTTTAAATCAATCGCTCCCAAGAGCATTTCATTTTCATCAAGCACATATATTGTCGAAATATTATCATTATCTGCCGCCTGTTCTACCAGTTCGTGCATTGCCTGCTTTACACTGATTTCAGAATGGACCGCGATATAATTTGTAGTCATCTTACTACCGATTTCATCTTCGCTGAAAGAATTCATCAGCATAATTTGCGTTTTTAAGCTGTCCCCCAGCAGCTCAATAATCATAGAGCGCTCTGCTTTATCCATATTACGGATATAATCTGCCATTTCTGTTATTTCAAATTGAGAAAGTATGGCAATTCTTTTTTGAATGCTTATTTCACTCATGTATTTTGTTTTGTTTTCGGCATATTCGAATATGTCTGCGAGTGTATCAGCATTTAAAATATGATATAACCTGCTGCGTTCTTCCAAACTAAGCATTTCTAATGCGGAAGCAATATCTCTTTCGTGATATGCAAGTATGCGGTCCTGTTTAATTTTAGGAGTAAAGTTGCTGCGAAGCACCTCCACGATCTCTGTTTTGTAATCGGGATGCTGTGTTGTTTGAAGCATCTCATTCTGAACATTGTTATTTACTTTCATTGCATTTCCTCCTTTATCTGTCAGGCTTGCGGATAACAAACCAAAAATGAAAAGGCGGGTGCAAAGGTTATCAGCAAAAGGGCATAAAAATACCATTGTCGCTCATAAACCTTATAATCCTGCACTCGTCATACCGATTGCAGCATAGTTTAGAAACAAACAATGGTTCTTATATATGGACACAATAATCTTCCACTACAGATTATGGACATGACTGCAGCAACATATAGAGCGACTATATATAAAAACCTTGTTCATACTTCGACTATTACTGCCGTCCATAATCTCACCTCCGATTATCAGTATATTTGGTATAATAAAAATAAGATAACTTTTGTTTTATTATACCAAAATTCTCTGAAAAGGGCAAATAAATATTTGAGTAAAAGGGATAAAAGTTGAAAGGTCTACGATATTTTTTTGTAAAAAAATACGCTTTTATTGTATACTTTCTATCCATAGTTTCTTTTTAAAAAGAATGAATGAAATCCCCAATCTCACACATTCCTCCAAAGATAATATAAAATATACAGACACAATCGGCAGTTTCCAGACAAACGCAGCCAAAAGCCCTAGAGGAACGCCAAAAGCCCAAGTTCCGATCAGGTCAATCCACATGATGTATTTCGTCTTTCCCCCACTTCGGATAATTCCACCGCCCAGTATCATATTCAAGACCTTAATAGGTGCAATCACTGCAATTGCCAATAACAGATCCTTTGTTATCTCCTGCACTACTGGCTCCACATGATAAATCTTTACATAAAGCGGACTGAAAGCGACAAGCAGCAAAGATAACATTACGGAAATCGCCAATCCATACCACATCAGCTTTTTCGCCTCTACATATGCCTGCTCGTATTTCTTTGCTCCAAGTGATTTTCCAATCAATATACTTGATGCCTGTGACAATCCACTCAAAGCCCCAATCACGATCGTTTGAACCGGTATTGTCAGTGTCATTGCGGCACAAGCATCTGTTCCAATGTTCCCATAGATTGCCGAGTATATGTTTTCTCCCAGACTCCAAAAAAATTCGCAAACAAGCAGCGGACCAAGAATTTTCAGGTATTGTTTTTTGTAATCTGTATAGAATACTACCTGCTTTTTTCCTGTCCACATTTCGCTTTCATGCCCTTCCATAATTTGTTTCCGCTTCTTCTGGTAGCAAATATAGAAAACAAGAATTATACCACAACATATCGTCTGTGCAATCACACTCGCCAATGCAGCTCCTCCCACGCCCATTTCAGGAAATATCCACTTTCCGAAAATCAGCACATAATTTAAACCGGTATTCAATATCAACGAAAAAAAGCTTGCATACAACGGCAGAGCAGCTGCTTCCATACATCGAAGCATCGTCGTCACAATCGAACTGACTGCCATAGGCACAAACGACACCGCCAGAATCCGTATGTATTGTACTGCTAGTGCTTTCGTAGTTTCGTCTTTCGTATAAACAGTCATAATCCTTTCCGGAAACAAAATACAAAGTACCATGAACGCACCCGCCAACCCGATAGACAATGCCATATTAATATAGAAGCTCCTGTCGACCGATTTTTCATCTTTTCTTCCCATATATTGTGAAATCATGATGCCGGCTGTCGATGCAATCGCCGCAAGAACGACAGTGTAAAGGGACGTAAATTTTCCACCTAATCCGATTCCTGCAATGCTGTTACTTCCAAGCCGTCCGATCATCACCTGATCAATAACGCTAAAGGAGGATTGTAACGAAGACTGCGCAGTTACGGGCAGTGCTATTTTTAACACCATTTTCTCAAACGTTTCCTTTTTTTCCATTTCAAAATCCCTTCCCGTTTCGTTTTTTCACGCTGCTGCGCTCCACAAGAAAAACCGGTAATTTTACGATAATTGGCTGCTCAATTCCCTTCTTCAAATTTTGCAAAATTGATATCGCATTTTTTGCTCTCTCGCCTGCGTCCTGCCTTACGGTCGTCAAGGAAGGATTGCAATACTTACACATCGGACTATCATCAAATCCCACTACGGAAATATCCTCCGGTACACGAACACCCTTCTCCTGCAAGCAACGGATAAACTCAACCGCATAGAAATCAGATACTGCAAAAACCGCAGAATATGTCATAATCTCAGTTTCTTTTTCCCGATAAAAGTGCATTCGTTCTTCTTGCCCAAAAGGAACTTGCATCAAACAAACCGCATTTTTCCCCACAGCAGCCGCACAACCATCTATACGCTCAGAATCCATACAGATATAATTGTCCGAAATGCAAAGCACCTTTTCATGTCCCATACGCTTCAAATATTCTCCCACCTGATAACCGCCGTCATAATTGTCTATCGTTAAATTGCAAATCCGCTGCGTTTCCTGAAAATACCCGTCATACACGACAAACGGTATGTGCATGGATTCACGCAGCTTTTGATAATCCTGTTCACAAAATCCGATGATTACCAGCCCTTCCATATTCCACATCGATGCAAATCGGACAATTTCATTCCACTGCGTCGTCACCTTTACCATCATAAAATAACCTGCCTGATCAATCTCTTTTGATAAGGCATTGATCGATGCTGCAATAAAACCATCCTCTAAAACATGTCCTTCATATTTTGGATGATCATTCACGACAACCCCCATAATTTTGGAATCATTCTGCGCCAACAAAATACCCGCCATACTTGGAATATAACCGCTCTTTTCCACAAGCTCCTGAACCCGCTTTACAGTTTCAGGAGAAACCTTCTTTGTCTTTCCGTGAATTACATTGGACACCGTTGCCGTACTAAGTCCCAGTTTCTCCGCAATATCCGCAATTCGAATACGCTCATTCCCCATAACTACACACCGCCCTTTTTGAAATCCCAATAGCCCCTGTTCTATATTTTAAGTATAAGGAAACAACACCGTTTTTTCAAAAGTTAAACGCATAACTTGAGACAAAAAGTTTGCACTGTTTTTGTATGTATTGCACAACAAAAAAATCCCATGAAACCCATTTCCGGTTTCATAGGATTTGCACAATCCGTTTATTTCTCCCACTGCTGCAAAACAGATACAAACGCGGGAATCAACTGTTTCTTTCTCGACACCAGGTTTTTCAGCACAAATTCCTTCTGCTCTTTTGGCAGCTTAAATGCTTCCCGCACAAGCGCTCTTGCCCTGTCACCAAAGCATAAGAGCTCCGTCTTTTCAGACACAATATTGGTGAGCATAAAAAAGCACATATCTACATTCAGCTCTTCAAATTTGTCTTTAATATAAGGCACAATCTTCTCCTTAATCTCCTCAAGCTCAATGCTGTTCATGGAATTAATCTGTCCTACTCTGAACTCAAAATCGTTGACGGAAAAGCTCTTATTGTCCTGTTTAAAAATTTCATCCGCGCTCTTATCTCCCAAGTTGCTTCCCGCTCCAAACATCGCAAGCGCAAACTCCTCCGGCTCCACACCGCAGATTTCCGCCAAGCGGTACGCTGCCGCCTTATCCACCTCCGTCACCGTCGGTGAGCGGAACATCAGCGTATCCGAAATAATCGCAGCCATCATCAATCCCGCGATATTTGGCGGAATTTCCACACCCTTCTCCTGATACATCTGATAGATAATCGTTGCCGTACAACCAAGCGGCTGATTTCTGAAATAAACTGGTGCAACCGTCTCAAGCGTACCAATCCGATGATGGTCTATTACCTCTAAAATATCCGCAAATTCAATGCCATCAACTGTCTGTGACACCTCATTGTGATCGACAAGAATAAGCTGCTTTCTGCGCAGATTGAGCAACATACGACGCGAAATCATTCCTACATAATGCTCCTCTTCATCCAACACAGGAAAATCATGATAACGCTTCTTTTTCATGATTGCACGGATATGTTCTGTCTTATCTGTGATTTTAAAAGTGGTTAATTTCTCCCGTTTCATAAAATATCCAATCGGCATACTCTGATTGACAAATCTTGCCACGGTAGCCGTATCGTAAGGCGTGTTGATAATGACACAGTTATGCTCCGCTGCAAAAATCTGAATCGTCTTTGACACCTTTGCACCCATTGTTATCAACACACACGCTGCTCCCATCTCGATCGCGCAAAGCTGCGTTTCATAACGGTTACCAAGAATCACCATATCTCCGGGGTGAATATAGTCTTCAAGTACATCGGGATTTGCCGTCGCAATCACCACATCACCGCTGTCAAAATAGCCGTTTTCATCTCCCACAAGCATCTGCGCGTCAAGCGTTTCCAAAATATTTTTATAGGAAGTCTTTGCCCTTGACAAAATCGCGTTATCATACACATCCATATATGCGTTTGCAATATCGCCGATGGTGATGATCCCAATCAGCTTTTTCCCATCGATAACAGGCAGTGTCACATCGCCCCTGTCACGCATCAGATGCCATGCCTTTTTGAGTGATATGTCCTCTGTAACGCCTTCCAAATCATCATTCATGTCAATATCACGCACATCGGTCATCACATCATGCAGATAGACGGGTGGCTCCGCACGAAACGCATTCAGCACATACTGCGTTTCCTGATTTACCTGACCCGCCCTCGCCGCAATATAATTGCAGCCATCATCACACGCATTTTTCAGATAGGAATACGCGATAGCAGAACAAATTGAATCGGTATCGGGATTTTTGTGTCCCACTATGTAAACAGGTTTTCTTACACTCTCCACATTTTCCATAATTGACTCCTCCACTCTTCTCCACTTCTTCCATTTTTCACTAATATCCTACATAGATTATTGCCTAAAGTCAAGCGCCTTGTTATAATGATATCATAAACGACCTCAAATGGTCCGTTACGGATTNCATTACNAAATACGCTATTCCAATGTCTTTGNTAATNATTTAACANAAGCTTAACGAGGTATATTTATGGATATNTTCAATACATCAAAAACAACCTCTGAANGGACTTCCAAACCGAAAAAAATTGACGCTATGCGCATGAAGGATATCATAGCGCANTTATCCGACGTNATNTATNTGCTCTGCAACGCNAAANGCGAAGATGTCATCACCATATTCGATCAATTTACAAATATTACNCCCGANGAACGCGAATCGCTCAATATTAAATTCCCAAATGAAGTTGATGATGAATGAATCACAAAACCCCGAAAATATCACTTCGGGGTTTTTCCAATTTCAAATAATCCTTTTTAGTATAAGCTGATGCCTGATGCATAATCGTCAATCACATAATAAACCATATTTTCTGATGGCTTTATGTAGATTGCAACATCCTTTATGGAAGAAGCGGAATGCCCCTCTGCCACATAAGCTTCCTTTACGCGATTTGCGATACTTTCCATATCCAGCTCTTTGCCTTCTACCTGTAAAACAATCTTCTGAGAAACTGTCTTTGCTGTCTTAGTCGTTTTCGCAGCCTTAGGTGCTGTTTCCTTCTTTGCTGTTGTCGTCTTTGCAGCGGTTTTCTTTGCTGCAACTGCCTTTGCAGGCTTCTTTGCTACTGCTACAGGCTTTGCCTCTGCTGATGCTTCCTTTGCAGGCTCCTCGACTTTTACCTCTGCCTTTACTTCGCTCTCCTGTGCTGCTGCTGTTTCAACCGGCTTTACTGCTGCAACTACCTTCTTTTCTACTGTTTTCTTTGCTGCTGTGTTTTTTTCTACTTTTTTTGCTCTCACTTCTAACCTCTCCTAAAATCACTCATCTTTATTTTATCTGCTAAAAATAACTCCTATGCCTAACCTAGTTGCTAAAACATTTATAACGCACTTCCTTAATATACCCACATTTATTGACTTTGTCAATACCTGCAATATTAAATTTGGACTTCCTTTGTGCATCACTATAGTACCACATCAAACCAATTATTTCAATTTAATTATGTAAGTTTATGAAATTATTACAGCTTTTACCATTTTTTCAATCATTTATTGATACAAATTTATAAAACACCTTGATGAAAACCGTATAACTTTTGATTTTTTAATCATACTACTTTTAGGAGAAAATTTAACATTTTCTTTTTAACGATTCCTAAAAACAATCATGACACGGAAGGCGAGCGATGAAGCGAAATCGCTCATTCCTAAGAAAGGAGTATGGTGTTATATGGGTAATAAATTAATTGATGCTATCGCACTTACGATTGCGATCATTGGCGCTGTAAACTGGGGACTAATCGGTTTTTTCGATTTTAACCTTGTTGCAAGCATCTTTGGAAGCATGACTTGGTTTTCCCGAATCATTTATGCACTGGTCGGTATCTGTGGGCTTTATCTGATATGCTTCTACTTGCGTCTTGGCAATTCAACAAGCGAAGCTTAACAGACAGCAAATACCATATTTTAAAAAATCCATATGGAAACAACACCCCATACAGACAGGAACGTGTTCTGTATGGGGTGTTGCATTATTTTTGCTTCAATATTTCCAAAAGATAATTCCACATTCTCTCCGTCGACGAAATACTTAGTCTTTCCGACGTCGTGTGAATATCGAAAATATTTGGACCATACGCAACACAGTCAAGTCCCGGTATCTTCGAAATCATAATTCCACACTCAAGTCCCGCGTGAATTGCCTCTACTTTAACATCTTTCTCAAACATCTGTCGGTAAATTTTTACCATATCCGCCCGTAGCTTGGAATCGGGGTTAAACTGCCATCCAGGGTAATCTCCGTGCGCCTCGGTATAACCGCCCAAAATCTTAGTAAGCGTATCAATTTGCAACTTTACCTTCGCCTTTACCGTATCAATCGCACTTCTGACAGAAAGCGATACCACAACCTCATTTTCAGTGCTCCGCATCACGCCGGCATTCAGCGATGTTTCCACAAGACCTTCAATGTCTGCGCTCATCGCCATAACACCGTTTGGCATGGACATTAAAAATGCCGCAATCCTTTCCGTGCTTTCTTTATCAAATACACAAGGTTCATCCAATTCATGCAAAGTAGCGCCGATACACAAATTTTTTTCCTTGGATTGATATTCTTTTTTTACTTCTTGTGCAATTCTTTTTATCTCTTCTTCAAATGCTTCTTGCCGATTTTTTGCAACGCACACAACTGTATGTGCCGCAGTCGGTATTGCATTGTCTTTTTCACCGCCGGATAGATCAACAATATGAAAGTCAAATATTGAGAGAAGCTGTTGCAGCATGATTCCTATGATTTTAATCGCATTTCCACGTTCCTTATTGATTTCCGTGCCGGAATGTCCTCCCATAAGTCCGTCCACCGTTATATCAATGCACACGCTATCGACTGGTCTGTCAATGAAAGTTACAGGAAGATGACAGTCTGTCCGCAGACCGCCAGCGCAGCTTGTCAAAAGGATTCCCTCCTCCTCCGAATCAATATTCAGCATTCTTTTTGCTTTGAGCATCGATAAATCAATTGCTGTCGCACCGTCAAGCCCCGTTTCCTCATCGGTTGTCATCACTGCCTCAATGCGTGGATGCGGTATATCATCCGCGTCAAGCAATGCAAGCATATATGCAATCGCAATCCCGTCGTCACCGCCAAGACTTGTCCCTTCTGCATATACATAATCGCCATCAATCTTTAATCGCAGCGCGTCCTTTTCCAAGTCAATATCACAGTCATTATTTTTGACTGCCACCATATCCATATGACCTTGAAGCATAATCGGCTCTACCGCATCATATCCGGTAGTCGCTTCCTTTACAATAATAATATTATTTGCCTTATCCCGAATATGAAACAGTCCCCTGTCCTTGGCAAATTTTTCGAGATAACTGCTGATTGCATCAAGGTTTCCAGAACCATGCGGAATTTGACAAATCTCCTCGAAATAATAAAATACCTTTTTCGGCTCTAAATTTTCCAATACTCTCATATTCACTCACACATAATCCTTTTATAACCAAACGCCAACCCGCTTCGCGAGTCGTCTTATTGGACAAAAAATTGAGTACATCTGCACTCAATCTTTTGTACGTTTTATTCATTTTCTTAAAAATGTCTTTGCTTTTAAATCGTGTTCTGATCTTACGCAACGCTGCTCTTTGCAAGCTCTGCAAGTGTCTTAAAGCCTTCTGCGTCATTGACTGCCATCTCGGCAAGCATCTTTCTATTGATGTCTACACCAGCGATCTTTAAGCCATGCATCATCTTGCTGTATGATAAACCATTCATTCTTGCAGCAGCATTGATACGTGCAATCCAAAGCTGTCTGAACTGACGCTTTCTCTCTTTTCTACCTGCATATGAAGATGCTAATGCTCTCATAACGGACTGCTTTGCTACTCTGTACTGCTTAGAGCGCGCTCCTCTGTAGCCCTTTGCAAGCTTTAATACTCTGTTATGTTTTTTTCTTGCGTTTAAACCGCCTTTAATTCTTGCCATTTTCTAATCCTCCAAACGTTTCACTATTTGTTTTAACCCATTTACCTTACTGCGCCATTCCTATGCATACGGTAAAATTTTCTTCATATTTTTAACATTTGTTGCGTCCGTAATCGTTGACTTTCTGAGATTTCTCTTTCTCTTAGTCGTTTTCTTTGTCAAGATATGGCTTTTATAAGCTTTTGATCTCTTTAATTTTCCTGTTCCTGTCACTTTAAAGCGCTTTGCTGCTGACTTGCTTGTTTTCATTTTTGGCATATCTGTTTCCTCCTAATTCATGCTATTTGGCAGCCTTCTGCATTTGCTCTGCAAAATCGCCGCTTACTCATTTTTCTATTTTAACTGACATAAGCGTTGATCATGGATAACTGCTTATCGTTTCTCAGCTAAAAACATTGTCATGCTTCTGCCCTCAACCTTCGGCTCTTTTTCCACTACGGCAATATCACTCAAGCTTTCACCGAAATCTGTCAGAATATGCTTGCTGTTTTGCATATGTGCCATCTCTCGTCCTCTAAAACGCAGTGTCACTTTCACCTTATCACCTTTCGTTAAAAACTTACGGGCAGCATTAATCTTTGTGTTTAAATCATTCGTATCGATGTTTGGAGATAAGCGAATTTCCTTTACGTCGATTATTTTCTGCTTTTTCTTCGCTTCCTTCTCTTTCCTTGTCTGCTCATACTTGAACTTTCCATAATCGACAATCTTACATACAGGGGGCTTTGCCGTGGGTGCAATCTTTACCAAATCGACGCCTGCTTCATCTGCAAGCTTCATCGCTTCCTTTGCTGACATAATGCCAAGTTGCTCACCGTCTACACCGATGACACGTACCTCTCTGTCCCTAATTTGTTCGTTAATCATTAAATCGCTAATAACCTTACACCTCCATAAAGAAATCAAACGTCGACACACTTTGCGAGTCGTCTTATTGAATCAAACGTCGACACGCTTCGCGAGTCGTCTTATTGAATAAAAAAGTGGATAATCACAGAATTATCCACTTAATTTTCTACTTTTACACCCATCATTTTTATATCCGTTATACAGATAAAAATGCAAGCGTATAAAATCAAAATTATAAACACCTATCAGCCCGATTGCCATAGGGTGAGAGTGGAAACTCTGCTTTATTGTACTGTTTGAACTGTTCCAAACATTGACACTATATCACATGCTTTCCACTCTGTCAATTATTTTTATAAAATTTGGATGAAATTATTTCTCTCTGAATGTCGCGCAAAGCGTTTCCATGCTTGTGCCGGCATTTCCACCCTTGATATCTACATGATCTGCGTGGCAGCGATAGTCGCTGTTATAAGCGCATTTTATCGCTTCACAGTCAATGCTGATTGTTTTGCTCGGATGTGAGACAGCACTTGTAAAGGTATCGCCGCTTCGCTTGTGAAAACTTTCACAACACGTATTGTCGCAGTCACAAGCGTGCTTTCCACCTACCATGATGTCACCCTTGCAACAGCAATGATCTTTGTTATAGGTACAGTTTGATACGCCACAGGTTAATTCTGACATAATTTGCCTCCTTGAATCAAAATCAACATTTTAAATAAGTTCCTATGATTAGTATGTCATGTCAAAACCTGTGTTATACCATGATTGCAATAATTTCATTATTTTTTATTGATTTTCTTGTGTCTGCACTTCTTTGCGGATTTCCTTTGTCCTAATTTCCTCCGTAATATCCGCAATAAAGCTGTCTAAGGACTTCACACCCTCATCACCTGCGAAACGGCTTCTTACGGAAACCGTATTATCTGCCTCCTCCTGCTGTCCAACGACAAGCATATACGGAAGCTTATCAAGCCTTGCCTCACGAATCTTAAATCCGATTTTTTCCGAACGATTATCTACTGTCGCATCAATGCCTGCCTTTTTCAATTCTTTGCAGACTTTTTGTGCATACTCCTCATATTTATCTGAAATCGGGAGCACGCGCACCTGCTCAGCACACAGCCATGTCGGGAACTTGCCCGCATACTTTTCAATCAGCCATGCAAGCGTACGCTCATAGCAGCCCATAGATGTTCTATGGATAATATAAGGGCGAACCTTGTCACCATTCTGGTCAATATAGTACATATCAAACTGTTCTGCAAGCAGCGCGTCCCATTGAATGGTAATCATCGTATCTTCTTTACCATATACGTTTTTTGCATTGATATCTACCTTCGGTCCGTAAAATGCCGCCTCACCGACATCCTCCACAAACGGAATTCCAAGCTCTGTCAATACCTCTCTGATATGCTGCTCTGTTTCATTCCAAACTTCCGGCTCTCCAATATATTTTTCCTTATTTTCGGGATCCCATTTCGAGAGGTGATAAGTCACATCCTCATTCACGCCAAGCGTTTCCAGACAGTATTTTGCAAGTGCAAGACATCCCTTGAACTCTTCCACCATCTGATCCGGTCTGACAATCAAGTGTCCCTCTGAAATTGTAAACTGACGAACGCGCGTCAATCCGTGCATTTCTCCCGAGTCTTCATTTCTGAAAAGCGTAGACGTTTCACTGTATCTGCAAGGAAGATCACGGTACGATTTCTGCGAGTTTTTGTATACATAATACTGGAACGGGCAAGTCATCGGGCGAAGCGCATATACTTCCTTATCCTTATCCTCATCTCCGAATACAAACATGCCCTCCTTGTAATGATCCCAGTGTCCCGAAATCTTATACAAATCGGATTTTGCCATAAGAGGCGTTCTTGTTCTCATATATCCCCACTCGTTGTCCTCCAAGTCCTCAATCCAGCGCTGGAGCTTCATAATCATTTTTGTTCCTTTGGGCGTAAACAAAGGAAGTCCCTGTCCGATTACATCTACCGTCGTAAACAGATCCATCTCACGTCCGAGTTTATTATGGTCGCGACGCTTTGCGTCCTCCATACGCTCCAAATGCTCCGCAAGCTCTTCTTTCTTATTATAAGCAGTACCATAAATTCGCTGTAAACGTGCCTTATTGGAATCTCCTCTCCAGTATGCCATAGATGATGAAGTAAGCTTAAACGCCTTAACGCCCTTTGTGCTCATCAGATGAGGACCTGCGCAAAGGTCTACAAATCCGCCCTGATCGTAAAAGCTGATTTCGGAATCCTCCGGCAAATCCTGAATAAGCTCTACCTTATAAGGCTCTCCCTTTTCCTCCATGAATTTGATTGCCTCTGCTCTCGGTAGGGTAAAACGTGTGATTTCATGTCCTTCCTTGATGATTTTTTTCATCTCTGCCTCAATTTTGTCCAAATCCTCTCTTGAGAACGGTTCTGCGTCAAAGTCGTAGTAAAAGCCTTCGTCAATCGCAGGTCCGATTGTGACTTTTGCATTCGGAAATAGACGTTTTACCGCCTCTGCAAGCACATGCGATGCTGTATGGCGAATCACATAAAGTGCTTTCGGGTCTGTCGCCGTAATAATATTCAACTCACAGTCCTTGTTGATTACCGTCCGCAGATCCACCATTTCATTGTTCACTTCACCCGCACACGCCACGCGCGCAAGGCCTTCGCTGATATCCTTTGCAATGTCAATAACAGATTTCGCTTCGCTATACTCCTTTACGGAGCCGTCTTTTAATGTAATTTTCATTTTGATGTTCCTCCCATTTTATCTATTCCTTATTTTACATCTTTTCCTGTCCGTTTTTTGTCTGCCGGTCAAAAGATCTGCAACACTGTTCTTACTGCCGTTCAACATATCGGCAACACTGTTTTTACTGCCGTTATTGGAACCAAGTGTATTTCCGCTCATGAACGTTACATGTCCGCTTTTTATTGGCGATAGCAAAAATCCAATCAGAATTCCCACCACCAAACACAACATCGGCAGCAGATAATCCTTATAGCTTGTTTTTACTTCTGTTTTCAATTCTTCCATCTCATTCATCTCCTTTTCTTTCTTCCAATAGTGGAATGTGCTTCTCCACTACTTGCCATGCACATAAAAAATCCCATGCACTACGCAATATGTAATGCATGGGACGTATCAACGCGGTTCCACCCTGCTTGCCTGTCTTTGTCTTTCTAAAAAACAGACCACTCATGATTGTAACGTAATCAACGGACCGGATTGGGGTCACTCAGAGTTAGTTTTCGGATATTTCCTGTAAGACTGCTTTCAGCAACGATTTTTCTTTGCAAAACCGTGCAGTCCTCTCTGATGCATTACAATATCGTACTCTTCTCGTCAACGTATTTTTCATATTTTTTATGTCACAAATAGTTTAATACAAAATGACAGTCTTGTAAAGCGTTCAAGTGAAAAATAAATTTTTCCAACTTAAAACTCGTTACTGTTCACTCCGTTCCAGTAACAGGTAAAAATCCATGCAAAATCACTTTCGGTGATGGATTTTTACTTGGCTCCGATACGTTTTCTCACGTGGCTTGTAAAGCCATAATTAGCAGTAAATGCTAAGTCCTGTCTGAACAGTAACTAAAACTCTACTCTGTAAATCTCCGTTCCGTCGCCATTGATATAGACATAACGTATATGGACATTCTCATTGCTTACTACATTGATCAGCTCTGTGCGCAACTCATCAAGAACTCCTCTCATGCTTCCAAACGCCTCGTCCATCATTTCCTTTGCCTGCGCATCCACGCGCAAAACCTCGTCAAACTTCATCGTCATAATAAGCGTATCGCCCTCTGCCGTGTATGTCACCGACGCCCCCATTCCGGCGAGCGCTTCGTTCATGTAATCCACAAACGCTTCTATCTCTGGCGATGCTACAATCTCTTCCAGTGACGGATTTTCAGATACTACTGATTGAGCGGTTTCAACAGGCACTGGAACAGTTGTGTCAACGGAAGGCGCTTGCGTATCGATGGACCCGTAAACACCCGCAATCCTTCCCTCATACACGCCCGTCGTCATATAATGATTTACATAAGCATCCCAGTCATCGCCATACGCTGCCTGTAAATCAGGATACGCATTTCTGTACTCAGATACATTGAATGCTGCCATTCCCTGTCTGCCCTCATTGACTCCGAAAACAGCAAAATGGGTAAAAAGCGCCGCTTCATCCGTACCAAACGTTGCAACAACATCGGCATTATGCTCTGCATAATACTCCGCATCAAACACATCCTTTAACTCCGCCGCATAGGAACATACAGAACTTCCCAACAGCATTGTTACCGCAGCTGTCAGCGCCAATAATCTTTTACAAATCTTTTTCTTCATTTTTTCTACCTCCAATGTATTATAATAATTGTATGACAACCGCATATTGCATAGCAGAACGCTTCTTTCCTGCGGCTGTATCAATCTATCACTAACAGGAGATTACTCCGATTAGTCCAAACAACATGAAACTAAATAAGTGCAGCTTCTGCCTATTTTGTTTTCCCGCAACACTTTTTATACTTTTTGCCGCTCCCACAAGGACAAGGGTCATTGGGATAAACTTTTGCTTCTTTTACGATGGTTGTTGAGGATTTCTGTTCCTTATAAAGCTCTTTTTTGCGTTGCTCACCCAAAATATCGTCCCATGCTTCCAAGCCATAAAGCCAGTCCGCTTCGGCAGCTACCATATTTTTATATAAAAGCTCTTTTTCGAATCCAAGGCTTACCTGGGTCTCTTCGTCCATTTCCTCAATCGGATTTGGCGTCTTTAAGCTGTCATTAATCCCATCAAGAAAGCCAGTCATTGTCATAATGTCTACATTATATTTTTCTGCAAGCTCCTTTACCGTTCCCTTTACTTCCTCGTCGGGATTGGCTAAAAGCTGCTGGTAAATTTCTTTTTCTTTCTGAAAATAATCAATCCAAAGCTTCTGAAGGGTGTTTCTATCCGTATTCTCATTGTATGCCACACTTCTCCACTTGTCCAATAAGGTCTTATTCTCTGCCATGATTTTTTTCATCCTTTCGTCTTTATCGCACATCTATGTACATACAGGACTAGTATATACCAAACTTTTTCAAAAGTCAAAGGAAACAGTTGCATTTCTTGTAATTTCTTATTATAATGTTGTAATCACTTTTGTATCATGTTAAAACGCAATTCATTGTGCGCCTGTGCAGTATGCAGACCGCATAAGAATGGAGGACTTTTATGAAAAAAAATCCAAAACAGATTGTCGCAATTTTTGCACTTGTACTGATTGTGATATTGATTATCGCATTTGTTATTTCGGCTTTCACTGCCGGTCCTGGAGAAGCGGGAAACCGATTTATGGTGCTTTTATATTGCATCGTTGCAATTCCTATTCTGGCGTGGCTGCTTTTGTTTTGTATTAACAAAATGCAGAAGAGACCTACAATGGAAGAGTTTTTTCCGGAACAGGAGAAAAATACAGAGGAAGACAACTAACAGGTAGTTGATACTTTTCACCCGAGCAGTTATGACAGACTAAAAGCATTGTTATGATGCATTGAAACAAATTTGTCCAAAGGATATGTGCTATGTTGGTATTGAATACGAATGCCATAAGGATTTGAGTTTGAAGTTTTATTCCAAACAGTACTTAAGATCCTGTCCTAAAGTATATCGGGATATGTGATGCCAATCCCCTCAAGAATAGCACTTTTCCTTATATGGTCTACAATTTTATCTATCCTATGTAAAAAATTCTACTTCATTTTTACACTATCTTCAATAAGGTTCTTTTTTAATGTTTCGATAGTTTTTTGATTTTTTTTAAGAATTTCAAGTTGTCGAAATGCTTTTTCTCTTAATATCTTTAATCGTTCAATGTTAGATAACCCTTGCCTTATCAAATCCGCATTGGTATCTTCCAAATTGATAAGTACCACTAATTCTTCTGCTGAAGCCAAATCTCTGATATTAGGCGTTTTCCCATTTATTCTTTTTTCATTTCTCCACTGAGCCGCCGTCTTGCCAAATAAAGCCATATTAAGAATATCTGCTTCGGATGCGTATGTATAAACCATTTCCTGCGGAGATAATGTTGGTGTTATCAGAAATTCTTTTACCGCATCTGTATGAATACGGTAATTTATTTTTGAAAGTTCCCTCTTAGCATCCCATCCAATGGCAAGTCGATTAGCTTCATCTTTCTTTAATCGCTGATAGTCCTTGATAATATAGAGTTTAAATTCTGGCGAGATCCATGACGCAAATTCAAAGGCAATATCTGTATAAGCATATGTACCGCCGTATCGCCCTGATTTTGATATAATGCCTATTGCGTCTGTTGCTTTTATCCACTGTTGTGGTGTCAGTGTAAATGCATTATCACCAGACTCTACTTTAAACCTATCGAATTCGATAGGTTTAAAATTGGGATTGTGAATCTGCTCCCACAAACCCAAAAAGGAAATGGTTGAATGGTTGCGCTGTTCCATTGGCATCTATTTTCATATTTTTCATTATCTCCAAGCATCTCCTTCAGCACAGATTATCCCTTATATGATAGCATATACAACAGACACTCTTGTAGTAATTTTTCTGGATTGTTTTCCAATTCTATTATCGTTTTTATCTCCGCTTTAGCTTTATACGGAATAGTGTCATTATTATCAATAATCTTTTTTAAGACTTCCTTTACTGCTTTTTCATCTAAATTACCAATCATTATTCATCCCCTTCTTGTCATATTACAGCCGACAAACCATTATGTATTCTTCTTCACTTTCGTCGATAACCTCAAAGCCTACTTTCCAATACATACTAACCGCATAATTTGCCTTCTGCACGGAAAGTGATGTCTGCTTATAGCCTTTATTCTTTAAAAGTTCAAGCATCCCTTTCATAAGTGCTGTACCAATTCCTAGGTGTCTATATTCCTCATACAGTGATATGGAAAATGAGGGAGTTTCATCATCAATATGCCCGTAATCATTCATAATACGCACCCATACTGCACCCACAACCTTCTCTTTTACTTCCGCAACTAAACACCAATCATCTGCCTTTCCAAAATCTTCAATATATACTTGCAGCTCTGGCTGTTCGATAATAGATTTTGGCGGCTTATCCATACCCTCTGGAATAAAAATTGCTTCATACAAAAAATCAGATAATATTGAATATTCATTTTTTCTAATTTCTCGAATTTTATAATCCATGTCTATTCAAAACCTCACATCTGCCAATTCAACAAACTAAAAGTTTTATAATTTAAAATATTCTTTGCGCAATAACAGATGCGCTTCTATTAATAATTGATTAACTATACCATATTCTTTAAGTATCGCAAATCACAAACTTAATTTACATTTCAAAATATTAACATTAATCCCACAACAAATACCGATTTCTCAGCCTAATTTCTTTTTTCAAGTATACACAAAAATATAAGAATTTTCAATTCCCCGAACTGCTATACCTCTACATCAAAATCAAATCCCCATGCTCCTCAGCCAACCGCTGCACTTCCTGCGTATAGCCACCGATTGAAAACAACACAAAAATCTCCTTTCTGTCCTCCCTATTCCATGACACCTTTTTCGATTTCTCAACCAAATCATAAAACACATCTACATCCACACAGTTACTCCAATATTTGCATTCGCCAAACAAAATGACTTTTTCTTCTTCATTGACTGCTACGATGTCAATCTCCGTATTCTTATCCCAGTAGCACCC
>JAAVAF010000001.1 GCA_014804225.1 Lachnospiraceae bacterium | reverse complement strand
TAACTTTCCAAAAGGCACAAGACGCATTACTTTATCATTTGCAATCGGTGGTGCAAAAACCACCATATTTTTGAATGCTTTTTCCATCCATGTCATTATATCATTAAGAAAAGATAGTTTTCAATTGTTTTGTAGTATGAATATCAATTCAGCAATTCGTAAAATATATGTCATTAAAATACACAAGATTAGGGACGAGCATTCCCTAAATTTTCACCTGCAAACTGTTTTGAAAGTAAATGACATTAAGGGAAATTTGTGGTAAAATCAAATTTGTATGAACAGGGATGAGTAATATTTCATGTTGATATCTGATTTTATTCAATTGCGGAAATATGTAAAAACAAATGAATTATCGGCACAATCTGCAATAGAAAAATGGAGGAACGTAGGATGAAAGCATTGAGCTATGAAGAAAAATATAAAATGATGACCGAAACACCTGTCAGCAAGTTGATACCCAGACTGGCAGTGCCGACGATCATCAGTATGCTGGTAACTTCCATATATAACATGGCGGATACTTTTTTTGTAAGTCAGTTGAATACAAGCGCTTCCGGGGCAGTTGGAGTGAATTTTTCTCTCATGGCTATGATTCAGGCGATTGGTTTTACGCTTGGTATGGGAAGCGGAAATTATATGTCCAGAATGTTGGGAGCCAAACAACAGGAGAAAGCTCAGAGAGCCTGCTCTGTGGCAGTATACACGGCTTTTGTTTTCGGACTTATTCTGGCAGTTTTTGGTATTTCCAATATCGACCGTATGGTTCGGATACTTGGAGCGACGGACACCATTGCGCCCTATGCCAAGGATTATGGCAAATATATATTGATTGCGGCTCCCTACATGACGGTTTCTTTTGTGTTTAACAATCATCTTCGTTCTCAGGGAAATGCTGCACTTTCGATGATCGGCATTACAACTGGTGGGGTATTGAATGTTATTTTAGATCCTATTTTGATTTTTGGATTCGATATGGGGATTTCCGGAGCGGCAATTGCAACGATTTTCAGTCAATTTGTCAGCTTCACGATTTTGCTGATTCTGGTGGTTCGTTCAAAAAATGTTTTAAAGCCACTGCCAAAATATTTTACGTTTCAGGGATGGGTATATAAAGAAATTCTTTCTGCTGGACTGCCGACGCTCGGAAGGCAGGGACTGGCGAGTGTGGCATCGGTCCTTTTAAATGTGGCAGCCTCCGACTTTGGGGATGCGGCGGTAGCGGCAATGTCTATCGTTACACGAATCATGATGTTTATAAATTCCGCTTTGATTGGTTTTGGTCAAGGCTTTCAGCCTGTGTGCGGTTTTAATTTTGGAGCAAAACGGTATGACAGGGTACTGGAAGCATATTTTTTCTGTCGGCGTGTAGCTCTCGTATTTTTGTCGGTCATGGGCGTGATTATGTTTGCTGTTTCTACACCGATTATGCAGCTGTTTCGAAAAGAAGATGCAGAGGTAATCCGCATTGGCGCGTTGGCGCTGAAGATGCAGTGCTGTATGCTTCCTTTTCAGGCGTATTCCATTATGGGAAATATGCTGGCTCAGTCGATTGGTTACAGTTTTCGGGCAACTCTTACTGCAATTAGTAAACAGGGATTGTTTTTCATTCCGGCAATTTTGATTTTACCAAGGCTCTTTGATGAAATAGGACTTCAGTTGGCACAGCCTGTGGCGGATGCGCTTACGTTTGTATTGACCAATGTTATTATAATGTTCGTGATCAAAGAACTTCGTGGAATGGCAGATGCGGAAAACTAAAATTCATAGTCAATGCAAGCTCTGTTAACCCTCACAGAAGATACAAATTCTCCGAATTCAATGTGTTGCGGTGATTTTTGATATTGATCCAATGTTTCTACAGAATCAAAGTCGAAAATCAGAGCAACATCGTAATTGGAAGCTGGTGTTTTTTCTGCGTTTTGAACGACTTCAAATTTTTTAATGAACTCTATTTCTCTTAGTTTTTGTGCTCTTTCGAAAAATGTTGTGATCGTTGCTTCTTTGTTTTCTTCTTTTAATGTAAACATACAGATGTGTCTTATCATAGTATTTCCTCCCAAATTTGATTTTATTGTTTCATTATAACATAAGAAAGCGATGTTTCCTATTGTTTTTTTATTCTATAGGAAATAGTGATGTTTCTTACTATAGTATCTGCATTAATTGTTGAAATATCGGAGAGTATGATATAGAATATAAAAGATGTAGATTATGGAAGGAACAAGGGATTAAGATGTTTGAAGGATTTTATCCAAAGGAATATTTAAATTCTACGTATGAAATTGATTTTGAAGATTTCTATAAAAGAGGTTTTCGAGGCATTATTTTTGATATTGATAACACGCTTGTACCGCATGGCATGCCCGCGGACGAGCGTGCGATTGCTTTGTTCGAACGACTGAAAAAGATAGGCTATCGTGTAACAATGCTTTCCAATAACAAGGAACCGCGTGTCAAAATGTTTTGTGATGCGGTAGATGCGCCTTATATTTTTAAGGCGGGGAAACCCAATCCGAAGAACTATAGACAAGCTTTTATAACAATGGGAACCGATGAAAATACGACACTGTTTGTCGGTGACCAGATTTTTACGGATGTGTGGGGGGCGAACAAGGCAGGATTATATTCCATTCTTGTAAAGCCGATACACCCGAAAGAGGAAATTCAAATTGTATTAAAGCGGTATTTAGAGAAAATCGTGCTGCTTTCTTATCAGAGAACGCAAAAGAGGAGGAAATAAAGTGATTGAGATTAACGGAAAAACAAGGACATGCGGTATTATCGGGAATCCTGTGGAGCACACGATGTCGCCTGTGATACACAATGCGCTTTCAGAGATGATGGGAATTAATATGACATATGTGCCGTTTCACGTAAAGGAAGGGCAGCTTGAGGCGGCGGTAAAGGGCGCATACGGGTTAAATATTCTTGGAATGAACGTGACCGTGCCTTACAAGAGTGACGTAATCGCGCAGCTCGCCGAAATCGATTCGCTTGCCGAAAAAATTGGGGCAGTAAATACGCTTGTGCGGACAGAGGGTGGATATAAAGGTTATAATACGGATATGACGGGTCTTTTGCGCGCGATGAAAAGCGACGGCGTAAATATTGAGGGTGAGGAAGTTATCATCTTGGGTGCAGGCGGCGTGGGACGCGCAGTTGCCTTTTTGTGTGCCGCAAATGGTGCAGACAAGGTGCATTTATTGAACCGAAGCGTCGAAAAGGCAGAATACGTAGCGTCTGAGGTCAATAAGGCACTTGGAACAGAGTGCGTGGAGGCGATGCCGCTTTCCGATTATCAAAAGCTTTTAACAGGCGCGGAAAACCGATATGTCGTGATACAATGCACGAGCGTAGGACTTTCACCAAATGTAAATGATGTGGTTATCGAGGACGGTGATTTTTATCATTATATCGCATTTGGGTACGATTTGATTTATTCACCGTGGGAAACGCAGTTTATGAAAAATGTTGCGGCAAACGGCGGTATGGCATTTAACGGATTAAAGATGCTTTTATATCAGGCGCTTGATGCGTTTGAATTGTGGAACGGCTGCAAAGTGTCAGATGAAAACGCGCAGAAAATTTATCAAAAGCTTCAGGAAAATGTGAGGAAATAATGAAAAATATTATTTTAATCGGATACATGGGCTGCGGAAAAACGACCGTAGGGAAAAGCATTGTAAAGCTCACAAAGCGTACGTTTGCAGATACTGACGAGATGATTGTTGCGCAGCAGAATAGGAGCATCAGCGATATTTTTGAAAAAGACGGAGAAGATGCCTTCCGTGCGATGGAAACAGCGCTTCTTGAGAAAATGATCACAGATAAAAATGACGGACTTGTCATTTCTACAGGGGGCGGAATGCCTGTACGGGAGGAAAATCAGAAGCTGTTAAGACAGCTTGGCACAGTGGTTTATATGCGCGTAAAGCCGGAAACAGTTTATGAGCGCATTAAGGGAGATACAACGCGGCCGCTTTTGCAGTGTGACAATCCGTTAGAACGCATCAGAGAAATGATAAAAAGCAGAGGTTCCGCATATGAGGCAGCGGCAGAGTTTATCATTGATGTGGACAGTCTGACACAGCAGGAGGCAGCGGAAGAAATCATAAGAAGAATAGGAAAAATTTATGCAAAGGCATAAATTCGCAAGTCATTAGCAATGTGGAGGTTTAATATGAAAATATTAGTGATTAACGGCCCAAATCTGAATTTTTTAGGCATCCGGGAAAAAGGAATATACGGAACACAGGATTACAACTATCTTGTAAATATGATACAGGAGAAAGCAAAAAAAGAGGACTGCGAGATAACTTGTTTTCAGTCAAATCATGAGGGCGCGATCATTGACAGAATACAGGAGGCATATTTTGACGGCACGGATGGAATTGTCATCAATCCTGGTGCCTATACGCATTATTCTTATGCAATTCGGGACGCGCTTGCGAGTATTACCGTGCCAAAGGTTGAGATTCATATTTCGGACATTACAAAGCGCGAGGAATTTCGCAAAACTTCCGTGACAAAGCCGGCCTGCGACTATCAGATTTACGGGAAGGGACTTGAGGGCTATCTTATGGCGATTGATTTTGTTCTGGAAAAGGGCAAGTCATAAAAAATATGCGAAATGTAAAAAATAGTAGTTGAAATCTATAGGAAATTGTTATAAAATGGTTTAGGATTGTAAACGTTACAAGTGAATAAGGACTGTTTTGTGCAGAAACATTGATTTTGCCTGTAGTGATGGCACAGAGCGGTTACGATATTAGGAGGAAGATTTATGATTTCAGCAGGAGATTTCAGAAATGGCATTACGATAGAGTATGAAGGTAATATTTATCAGATTATCGAATTCCAGCATGTAAAGCCCGGAAAAGGAGCTGCTTTCGTAAGAACAAAACTGAAGAATATCATTAGTGGAGGCGTTGTAGAAAAGACTTTCAGACCCACTGAGAAATGCCCGCAGGCGCGTATTGACAGAAGAGAAATGCAGTATCTGTATGCAGACGGAGATATTTACAACTTCATGGATACGGAAAACTATGAGCAGATTGGACTTAACGCAGAGAAGGTTGGAGATTCTCTTAAGTTTGTTAAGGAAAATGAAATGGTTAAGGTTTGCTCGCACAACGGCAACGTGTTTGCGATTGAGCCGCCTTTATTCGTAGAGCTTGCGATTACGGACACAGAACCCGGCTTTAAGGGAGACACGGCAACCGGTGCTACAAAGCCCGCAGTTGTTGAAACAGGTGCGACTGTTTATGTTCCGCTGTTTGTAGATGTAAATGATGTGATTAAGATTGATACAAGAACAGGCGAGTATCTTTCACGTGTTTAATACATTAAATTTCAAATTGAATGATTAAGACAATGAAATTGCAATTTATATGTTGATATAAATGCTTTTCGTTGTCTTTTTTTATTCAANAAGACGACNCGCAAAGCGTGTCNNCGTTTGANGCNATAAAGCAGATTATATCAGTATGAAGGATTACAATTAANAAACAAAAAGAGGAGAAAAAATTATGGAATTTACAANTTTTAAGACATTGGTCAGGGAAGAAGTAGANAGAAGAGCNGGAAAAAATTATAGTGTNCGTTTGAATGATGTAATGAAGAANAACGGAGTNGTTTTGAGCGGACTTACAGTTATGCAGGAT
Organism: Lachnospiraceae bacterium; assembly: GCA_014804225.1. Lineage (GTDB taxonomy): Bacteria > Bacillota > Clostridia > Lachnospirales > Lachnospiraceae > COE1. The sequence goes on along the minus strand of JAAVAF010000001.1, from coordinate 3,087 downwards.
GACAGNAATATTTCACCTACAATATACCTGAATGATTATTACAAAGAGTACGAGAATGGACAAACGACGCTTGGAATGGTAATCAATGATGTGATGGACGCATATAACAGAAACAANGTGAACAGAAAGCTTGATATGCGNTATTTTTTAAANTATGAGCANGTCAAANANNAGATTGTGCTAAAGCTNATCAATANCGAAAAAAACAAGGANCTTTTGAGCGATATTCCACATATGGAATTCTTGGATTTNTCGATTGTNTTTCAGGTNCTTATTTCGGATACTAATATAGGNGGNGCATCTGTGATGATTCATAATGCGCACGCAAANCTNTGGGGAGTCGATNACAANGAACTTTATAAGTGCGCGCTGAAAAANACGCCAAANCTCTTGAAATATGAGATAAAGGGCATGAATGATGTTATATGTGAGATTTTGGAAACAGACAAGGNGCGTGTNCCCTATTGNAGTGANTTACCGATGTATGTTCTCAGNAACANTAGAAGAATCGATGGAGCNGCNTGTATGATTTATCCCCAATTGATAGCAGANTTTGCAAAGGCTATCGGTGGTGANGTGTACATTATTCCTTCTTCGNTACATGANCTTTTGCTNCTTCCNGTNTGGGCGGCGGATAACGGAGAGGGANTGATCGANATTATTAAGGAAGTTAATGAAACACAGCTTTTGACAGAAGAAATACTTTCCGATTCGCTTTATGTTTACGACAGCAAGGAAAAAGAAATTAAAATTTTTTAAAAAATCATTGATAAATTATTGACAATCAACCACAATATGTATAATATGGATAAGAATAAACAAGAAAAAATTTATCAAAAGGCAGACTGTGAAAGCTGTCAAACGTAAAGGAGAATGTGAAAAATGAGCAAATGGGTGTATTTATTTACGGAAGGCGACGCTGGAATGCGCGAGCTTTTGGGCGGCAAGGGTGCAAACCTTGCAGAGATGACAAAAATAGGACTTCCTGTTCCACAGGGATTTACAATCACAACAGAGGCTTGTACACAGTATTATGAGGATGGTAAGCAGATTAATGATGAAATCATGGGACAGATTATGGACTATGTTGCAAAAATGGAGGAGATTAATGGCAAGAAATTTGGCGATTTAAAGAATCCGCTTCTTGTTTCTGTTCGTTCCGGAGCAAGAGCGTCTATGCCTGGTATGATGGATACAATTTTGAATTTAGGTTTGAACGATGATGTTGTTGCTGCGATGATCGCAGGCAATCCGGATCCAAAGTTTGAGCGTTTTGTATATGATTCTTACAGACGTTTTATTCAAATGTTCTCTGACGTCGTTATGGAAGTTGGAAAGAAGTATTTTGAGCAGCTGATCGATGAGATGAAGGCAAAGAAAGGCGTTACGTTTGACGTTGATTTAACTGCTGCCGATTTAAAAGAGCTTGCGGAGCAGTTTAAGGCTGAATATAAGAAACAGCTTGGAGAGGACTTCCCGTCTGATCCGGTTGTTCAGTTAAAAGAGGCTGTCAGAGCGGTATTCCGTTCTTGGGACAACCCTCGTGCGAACGTATATCGTCGTGACAATGATATCCCTTATAGCTGGGGTACGGCAGTAAACGTAATGCCGATGGTATTTGGTAACTTAAATGATGAGTCAGGTACAGGCGTTGCATTTACGCGTGATCCGGCAACCGGCGAGAAGAAGCTTATGGGTGAGTTCCTTACAAATGCCCAGGGCGAGGACGTTGTTGCTGGTGTGCGTACACCGATGCCGATCGCACAGATGGAAGAGAAGTTCCCGGAAGCATACAAGCAGTTTATTGATGTTTGTGGTTTACTTGAGAATCATTACCATGATATGCAGGATATGGAGTTTACAGTTGAGAACGGTAAGCTTTATATGTTACAGTGCCGTAACGGTAAGAGAACAGCACAGGCTGCATTAAAGATCGCGTGTGATTTGGTAGATGAGGGAATGAAAACAGAGGAAGAGGCAGTTGCAATGATTGATCCTCGTAACTTAGATACGTTGTTACATCCTCAGTTTGATGCGGCTGCATTAAAGGCTGCGACACCGTTAGGAAAAGGTCTTGGCGCTTCTCCGGGTGCTGCGTGTGGTAAGGTTGTATTTACGGCAGATGATGCTGAAACATGGGCAGCAAGAGGCGAGAAGGTTGTACTTGTTCGTCTTGAGACATCACCGGAAGATATTACAGGTATGAAGGCAGCTCAGGGTATCCTCACTGTTCGTGGCGGTATGACATCTCATGCAGCAGTTGTTGCTCGTGGTATGGGTACATGCTGTGTATCAGGATGCGGCGATATTGCGATGGATGAGGAGAACAAGAAGTTTACATTAGCCGGAAAAGAGTTCCACGAAGGAGATTATATTTCCATTGACGGTACAACAGGTAATATCTATGAGGGACAGATTAAGACAGTTGATGCGACAATTGCAGGTGAGTTTGGACGTATCATGGCATGGGCTGATAAATATAGAAAGTTAAAGGTTCGTACAAACGCAGATACACCGGCAGATGCAAAGAAAGCAAGAGAACTTGGTGCAGAGGGTATTGGTCTTTGCCGTACGGAGCATATGTTCTTTGAGGAGGACAGAATAGCGGCATTCCGTGAGATGATTTGTTCTGATACTGCAGAGGAGAGAGAGGCTGCATTAGAGAAGATTCTTCCTTATCAGCAGGGTGACTTTGAAGCGCTGTATGAAGCTCTTGAGGGGAATCCGGTTACCATTCGTTTCCTGGATCCGCCTCTTCATGAGTTTGTTCCGACAGAGGAAGCTGACATTGAGAAGCTTGCAAATGCGCAGAATAAGTCTGTAGAGACAATTAAAAACATTATTGCGTCATTACATGAGGTTAACCCGATGATGGGACATAGAGGATGCCGTTTAGCTGTTACGTATCCGGAAATTGCAAGAATGCAGACAAAGGCAGTTATCCGTGCGGCGATTAATGTACAAAAGAAGCATTCTGACTGGACAGTAAAGCCGGAGATTATGATTCCGCTTATTTGTGAAGTGAGTGAGTTGAAGTTTGTAAAGAAGGTTGTCGTAGAGACAGCAGACGCAGAAATTGCGGCGGCA